>JAJYVK010000282.1 GCA_021792075.1 Actinomycetes bacterium
CAAGCTGAGTTCACATGACTACGTCGGCGGCATAATTGCAGCAAACCAGCCGTCTGCTCGTCTGGCTGTACAGTTAGCCTCAGTCGACGCTAGGCTGCCAAACTCCGTGGCTTCCCTCATCGGCGAGCTTTATTCGAAGGGTATCCGAGGCAATCTAGCTCAATTCGATCTCGAAGTTGGTCATTTCGGCAGTTGTGGTGAGATCGGTGTAACATTTGTGAGCACTTCGAAGGTGGCAGCGCGGCACAGGTGTTGGAGGATTTGGAGTTTTGGAGATTACCTCAGGGCAAAATAAGGTGCGCCATTGTTCTGATACGGTAAGCCGAGTAGCCTGGTTGTCGCAATACCCTTCCAAATCCTGACTCATCCAGGAGACTGCCATGAGACTCGACAGCTTCGGTGCCCGCGGCAAGCTGACCGTTGGGGACAGGACATACAAGATCAGCAGACTGGCAGCGCTGCGCGACATTGCCCAGATAGATCGGCTGCCGTATTCGATAAAGATACTTCTCGAGAATCTGCTGCGTCACGAGGACGGCCGGCTCGTCACTGCCGACGATGTCACTGCGCTGGCGAAGTGGCCGTACGAGAATGGCGAAACTGTAGTGGCTTTCACCCCCGAAAGAGTGCTGCTTCAGGACTTCACCGGAGTGCCGGCCGTGGTCGACCTCGCCGGGCTGCGCGACAGTCTTGCCGAGCTTGGTGGCGATCCAGCCCTGGTTAATCCGCTGGTCCCAGTTGAGCTGGTGATCGACCACTCAGTCATAGCTGAACTGTCCGGGAGTCCCGACGCATTCGCGTACAACGCCTCTGTGGAAAATGAGCGGAACGTCGAGCGCTACCGGCTGCTGCGCTGGGCTCAACAGACTTTTGACCGTTTTGCGGTCGTGCCGCCCGACACCGGGATTTGCCACCAAGTCAACCTCGAATATCTTTCCCGGGTGGTCTTCGCCACCGAAGACGGTGAGGCTTTTCCTGACACTCTGGTCGGCACCGATTCCCATACTCCAATGGTCAATGGCCTTGGTGTCCTCGGGTGGGGCGTAGGAGGCATCGAGGCCGAGGCTGCCATGTTAGGCCAGCCGCTGCCGATGCCTATGCCAGCCGTGGTCGGAGTCGAACTTGTAGGCGAGCTTCGCCCGGGAGTGACCGCGACGGATCTGGTCCTAGAGATGGCCGAGCTGTTGCGTCGCCATGGCGTCGTGGGAAAGTTCGTCGAGTTCACAGGTTCCGGCCTTGCTACGCTTCGTGCCGAGCACCGGGCGACGCTCGGCAACATGTCTCCAGAGTACGGCGCGACATGCGCCATCAGCCCTATCGACGACGTCACCCTGGATTATCTGCGCCTTACAGGCCGGTCACTGGAACAGGTCGAACTCGTGGAGCGCTATGCCAAGGAGCAGGGCCTGTTTTACGGCCCTGGCAGCGAGATGCCGGACTTCTCCGAGCTGATCAAGCTGGATCTCGCCACGATAGAGGCGAGCATTGCGGGTCCATCGCGTCCTCAAGATCGGATCCTTCTCCGAAAGGCGGGCCCGTCTTTTCGGGCCTCGCTTTCAAAGCTTGAGCCGAGCGCCGTCAAGCGTGGCGACGCAGCTCGGGGGGTTCCGGCTTTTTTGGATCTGTCCGAAGTGGATGAGGCCTCCGCCGAGTCCTTCCCCGCAAGTGATCCTCCGTCACTTATGGTTGGGATCGGCGATGTTGGCTCAGCTGATCTAAAGTCGCAGGATGGCCCTAGCGGCGATGACTCCGGAGAGCTTAGGCGCACTCCTCGGGGGGTCAAGGCCCGCGTCTTAGGCCAGGAGGTGACGATAGACGATGGTCACGTCGTCATCGCCGCCATCACCAGCTGCACCAACACCTCGAATCCTCAGGTCATGATCGGTGCCGGTCTCGTTGCCAAAAGAGCGCTGGAGCTGGGCTTGAGGCCGAAGCCGTGGGTGAAGACCTCGCTGGCTCCCGGCTCTAGGGTCGTAACCGACTACCTGAAGAGGGCTGGTCTGATGGAACCGCTGGCTGGCATCGGCTTCGATCTTGTGGGTTATGGCTGTACCACCTGCATCGGCAACTCAGGGCCTCTTCTCGCGGGGGTGTCCGACGCAGTTGCCGAAGGCCATCTGGCTGTTTGCGCAGTGCTCTCCGGAAACCGCAACTTCGAGGGCAGGATTCATCCCGAGGTGAGGATGAACTACCTCGCCTCGCCGATGCTGGTAGTGGCTTACGCGCTAGCGGGAACCATGGACATCGACCTGGTAAATGACCCGCTGGGCTTCGCTTCGGACGGGCGGCCGGTGATGCTGAAAGATCTCTGGCCTAGTTCAGCCGAGATCGACGACGCGGTGGCATCCTTTTTGGATCGCGATCAATTCGTATCCTCGTACGCCTCAATTTATCAAGGAGATGAACGTTGGGCAGCACTTGAAGCTGGCGAGGGAATGCGCTTCGGCTGGCAAGATCAGTCAACCTACGTGCGGCGCCCGCCCTTTTTCTCAGATGTCGAACTTGAAGTTCCAGAGCTTCGTGACATCCGCGGGGCAAGAGCCCTTGCGGTTCTCGGCGACAGCGTCACGACCGACCACATATCGCCAGCCGGCGCCATTGCTGCTGACGGACCGGCCGGTCAATACCTCATTCAACAGGGCGTGGATTATAAGGACTTCAATTCCTTTGGTGCGAGGCGGGGAAACCACGAAGTGATGGTGCGTGGCACTTTTGCCAACGTTCGACTTCGAAACAGGCTGGTTCCGGGGGTCGAGGGTGGCATGACCAGGCATCTGCCAAGTGGAATGCAGATGACCATCTTCGAGGCCGCTCAGCGATATCACGCAGACGGCACCCCACTTGTAGTGCTTGCGGGAAAAGAGTACGGCTCCGGCTCTTCGCGCGACTGGGCTGCCAAGGGGACGATGCTTCTCGGAGTGCGCGCGGTCATCGCCGAGAGCTTCGAGCGGATACATCTTTCCAACCTCGTCGGTATGGGCGTTCTGCCCCTTCAGTTCGAAAGTGGCGCATCGATCGAGAGCCTCGGCTTGAGTGGCGAAGAGTTGTTCGACATAGTCGGCATCGAGGCTGCCCTTGGTTCAAACGGAAACAAATTGCGGGCTTTCGCAGACGGAAAGGAGCTTCCTGTCCGGGCCCGCCTCGATACACCGGTCGAGCGGGAGCACTTCCGTCACGGCGGGATTCTTCCTTATGTCCTGCGCGAGCTGGCAGAGCGGTCGAAGAGCCTTTCGTCAGGGGCATGACCGGCTGGTCCACTCTAAGGCACCATCAGTAGCTCTTCTGCCGAAGCGGACATCTTTGGGGTCTTGTGGTGATGCGACGTGCACGCAACGAGACCATGAAGGCTTTTGCTGAATAGATCGATCCCGGTTTGCTTGGAATTTTGCGTCCGACCCCAACTAATTCAAATTGAGTGGTAAATTGCAAAAAGCCTAGTTCCACATGATTGGGGGCAATCGATGCGAGCCAGGATACACGTGGGGACCTCGGAGCACACACTCCATTTAGATGACGAGATCCTCATATGCCAGCCCGATGCCAAGATGTCCAGCAACAGACAGCAGGGATATTTCATCGCCGATACAAGGCTTGTTTCTGGCTATCGTCTCACGATCTCCAGGCAAGTGCCGGTCCTTATCAATTCGTCTGCTGTGGTAGACAACTCCGGGCGCTTCGAATTCACAAACGAGGCATTCGTCGACGACATGGGGACCGAGGTTCCCGCAAGCAGCCTCCATCTGCGCCTTGATCGCGTTTTGAGCAGGGGGGTTCATGAAGACTACGTGCTCACGAACTACTCCGCCAACACTGTGTCTGTCGTTTTGGAGATCAGTCTTGAATCAGACTTTTCAGACATCTTCGACGTGAAGCTGAAC
>JAJYVK010000283.1 GCA_021792075.1 Actinomycetes bacterium
TTCTCCCACCGGGGCGACGAGGCAGCCGCATTGGTGGTCGACCCTTCGGGGAACCGGGTCGCTAGGCCGGTCACGGTCCCAGCGGCACAAGACCCGAACGGGTGAGCGAGTACCCCCGGTGGGACGTGTGGCCCAAGACCGTTCGGGGCCATCAGCGATGCGGGACTCAGTTCCGCTGAGTGTCTAGGAACGGTATTAGATGGTCCCTGTTTCCGAGCGCATCGAACCATTCCTACTTCACACAGAACAAACTACGATGTCGGCGTCGGGCTGCAACTCGCTGATTGAAACCTCTCTATTCGGCGTTATAAGAGAGCGCGCTCAAATACGCGTTGGTCCCGACGACCGCTAAGAGACTTCCGATGCCTCGCCTGCGTCTCCGCCCAAAGGATAGATGACCACCCGCCGTGACGGCTCGGTTCCCTCCGAGCGCGTGCTCAAGCCAGCTATACCCGCAATGGCGTCGTGCACCACTTTTCGATCAGCGGGCGACATCGGCTCGAGGACCTGGTCGCGCTGCTGTGCAAGCACTGTCTCGGCTAGACCACGCACGAACTTCGCCAACGCCTCGGCACGTCTTGCTCGGTAACCCGCAATGTCAACAATAATCCTCGCATCGGGCACATGACCGATCTTCTGGATGATCGCTACACGCAGCAAATCCTGTAGCGCTGCCAGCGTGGCGCCCCGCGCCCCTATTAGTAGACCAAGATGATCACCAGCCAGGGAGATCAACATAGTCTCCGGAGCCTTCTGCTCTACGGTCAGCGTCGCGTGCAGGCCAAAACGCTCAGCGATACCCAGCAAGAGCTCTTGAGCCACTGCAACAACCTCTTGCTCAGCAACCTCTACATCACCCATTCCAGCTACCTTCTTTCTTTGTTGATCATCGCGACGACTCGGTTTCCCTGGAGCATCTCCAGCGTCGGCGCCAACGACAGTCCGCCGCGCGGCGCCAGCGGCCGGACGTGATCGAGCGGGCTGACCCTTCTCCGCTCTGCTCACGGCCATCGATCCCTCTTGCGCATCGTTCCATACACGATCTTCAGACGAGGCACTACGTCGATGGCCGCGCCTACGTGACGCCCCCCTGCCACGTGAGCCTTGAGGCCGCATTTCAACTGGATCGACTGGCCTCACTCGGGCCCGGATCCGTGCTTCTCCACGAACCTTACCGAACAGTCCGCTTCTCGGCTCGCTCAAGACCACGAACTCTGCATCAGCAGCGGCCACGCCCAGCTTCTCACAAGCAATCAACCGGGCTTCATCTGAGGTCTCCGCTACCACCTCTACCCAGTCCAACGCGTGGCCTCACTAATGATTGTCGTCACCGTGTCCCGCTCCTCCTGCCACCAGCTCCGCGCGGTGGCGACTTCTTCTCCCCAGGCTTTCGACCATTTCCAGGTGGCAATACATCTCGCCCCTCATCCGTCTCGCTAGGTTTGCCCTGAGTCTTGCTCTGGCTAGGTTCGATCCCGCGTGCCGACGATGCCGTTCGCGGACTGCCGCCGGGTGAACGTCCTTGTGGCCCGACATTGGAACGACCACTTGATCCTGAAGTCGGCCTTGCTGTGCCGGCTCTAGGGGAACCGCTCTGCGGCCGCTTTCCGGCAGGCCGGTCACCACCACCTTTGTCGGTGCGGGGTGCAGCCCTCGGAACACCTTTGCGTTCCCCACTGACGCCATCGGGATCCACAGTAGTGCGACCTCGTGACGTTGGCCGGTCGCGTCGGGTCCCTGGTTTAGACCCGTCGCTGCTGCTCGACACGTCTGAGCTGCTTGCGGGCACGCCTTGCTCGCGTCCGTCAGCTCTATCAGCTCCGTCAGCTGGCTGGCCTCCGCTAGATCCGAGCGACAGGAGCCGTTCTAGCAAGTTCCATTGCTTATTGGCCCCCTGCTCGGTGCTCGTTAGCCCGGCAGGTTGCGCTCGGATCACGGGATCGAAGCGAAAGAGCAGCCCTTGCAGCCCGATGCGCCAAAGGCTCGAAACAATGAAATATATGTTGACACCAGCGCTGATGTTCAGATATATAAGCCCAAAGAACAGAGGCATGTACTTCTGCATGGCCTGCATCTGGGGATTCATCTCCGCCATCTGCGGGCTTCGACCACTCAATTGACGCATCTGAAAATACTGCAGACCTATAGCGACCACCACAATGGTCCAAAACGGTATTCCAGCAAGCATGGATGAGTGCGACCCCAGAGCTTTGTTGCTCAAGTCAAGACCAAACGACATCAGCTTTCCATGACCATGCATCAGGCTCGAATAAAGCGCGCTGTTGTGTGGTATGTACAACGGGTCGAGCTTCGGATGCTTTCCGCCCGTCGTGTGAACCATCCCACCTAGCACGCCGTAGAGAACGAAGAACACCGGTAGCTGGAGGAACATAGGCAAACAGCCACCAGCTGGGTTTACGTGATTTTCCTTGTAGAACGCCATTACCTCTTCGTTCTGGCGTTGGCGATCACCCTTGTACTTCTGCTGGATCTTCTTCAGCTCTGGCGCCAAACGCTGGAGCTGTATCATCGACCGCGTGCTCTTCACCACGAGGGGAGACATCACTGCCATGACGGCAACAGTTAGAAGGATGATTGCTATTGCATAGTTAGGCACAAGGCCGTAAAAGAATGCGAACATGGGCCCGATGAGCTGAAATATCGGGCTGAGGAACTTATCAATGACGCTCATCTTCCACCCTCCCGAACAGCTCTGGCTCCTTCTGTGGAAACACACACTGGGTCGTACCCACTGCCCCCCCACGGGCGGCAACGAACTATCCGCTTCAGCCCCATCCAGCCCCCACGCCTCAAACCGAAAGCCTCAATCGCTTCATAGACATACGCTGAGCAGGTTGGATCGAACCTGCATGGAGAAGGCCGGCCCGAACGAGCATATTGATAGACTCTGATCACTCGCAGAACGAATGTCTCTGGTGCCTTCTTGGCGCTCCAACGCAAAGTCATAGTCCGCCTCGGCGCCGGCTGGTCACGGAAGCAATCGCGCTGCCAAGAAGCTCTTGCAGCGCTGGGTAGCTCAGCATGGTCGCGCCAGAGCCTGCGCTGATCAGGTAGTCCCCCCGCGGCAGCTCTGCACTAGTAGCCGCCACAACCGACCGGATTCGCCGACGTAGCCGGTTGCGCGCAGTGGCTGGGCCAATGCGCTTCGGGAGCGCGAAACCCACGCGCGCTACAAAACGATCTTCCACCGGACCATCCACGTTACGCGACGTAGCCCCATCCAAGACAAAGCGAACTGTTATAGGTCCACGCCTCACAACCACGCCAGTCTCTCTCAACGCTACAAGCTCTTTGCGACACCGAAGCCGCCCGATTCGCGCAGTCACACAGAGAGACGCTTGCGTCCCTTGCGACGTCGTGCGGCTATGAGCGCTTGGCCAGCACGGGTCGCCATGCGATGCCGAAACCCATGCTTGCGGGATCTGCTTCGATTACTTGGTTGATAAGTTCTTTTCATCCTGCTCCAATTACATCGCGTGCCCACCAGGAAGCATTCTCAGCCGCAGCCAGGAAGCATATATGGGAGCACTTCACACTCGCGACCAACGGCCCGAGCAAGGCGGGATCACCGATGCTTCCTCACGCACCGCCTCCAGCCATCACACTAGGAGAGCCGCGCGGCACGCCAGTATGCGAGCACCACGTCAAGGATACACAATACAGACGCCCCCTGTTTTATCGCGAGCCTCGAGACGGGACCGCAGGTTGTCGCCACACACATGAACAGCTGTCCCGTGAGCCGTAGATGTGGTGCTCACCTGGATAACCCCAGTTACCTCGACGCAGATCACGCTCCCTCGACGCCTAGCGTTGAGCATCCTATCGAAAAATGACTGCCCGGCCGACATCGA
>JAJYVK010000284.1 GCA_021792075.1 Actinomycetes bacterium
TCGATCGTCGCAAATGTCGCACGAGGGTCGAAGAGAGCTTCTCGAAAGAGCTGATGGTCGAAAAGCACCTTGATGTCTACGAGAAAGTTGTAGCCAACTTCGGACAGCCATTCACGGCTTCAGAGGGCGCGCCGGACCGTTTCTGCGAACCCAGCGATGCCAAGGTTGCGAAAAGCAACGACGTGATGGCCGATGACTTCATGAACTTTAGGTCTGCAAGCGGGCTTTAGCGGCTATCCGGCTCAAAGAGTCGACTATTTATGTTTATTGATATTGGGAACTGGCTCTCCCGGACTATCTTTTTGACGATCTCTCTGTCCTGAAGGACTTAGGAACAATACCGCTGGGCATAATTGGCGCGTTGTAAATACCATTTATGACCTTTTATTTTCTACAGATCGGGCTTGAGAGTTCCTAATAGCTGCAGCCTCCCATCTCTCTTGGATTCTGCCAAACTTCCAAATGGTGATAGCTGCCAACCAGGTGACAACAAATAGTCCTACAACTATGAATCCAACTGAGTTGAGGTTGAAGGTCTCGAGCGGTGTCCAAAAACCGCCCGAAAGTTTGAGTTCCGTGCCGAGTAGCCCCATCAGCTCGACGGAGCCGATCAGAAGGGCTACTGCGACAGAGAGTCCTGTAATGGTGATGTTGTAGTACACCTTTCTAATCGAGTTAGAGAACGCCCAGCCGTATGCGAAGTTCATAAACGATCCATCAATTGTGTCTAGCAGGCTCATTCCGGCGGCGAAGAGAATCGGCAAAGAGAGCACCGCGTACCATGGAAGGGCCGACTCGGCGGCTCCAGCCGTTGCAGCTAACAGCGCCACTTCGGTTGCCGTATCAAACCCCAGGCCGAAAAGCACTCCGACAGGATATATCTGCCATGGTGAGTTGATGCTTTTCATCAGCTTTCCAAAAAATCTCGCCATCATCCCCCTACTGGCAAGCTTTTTCTCCATCTCTGCCTCATCGTAAGTCCCCTTGCGCATTGAGATAAAAACCTTCACTATCCCTACAAGAATTACCAAGTTCAAGATTGCAATTAGATAAAGGAACGCACCGGAGACCGAGGTGCCGAAGATGCCCCCCATGCTCTGAAGTCCCGAATTTGCATTGCTTACCTGACCAAAGATGGCTTTTGCGGCGAAAGTGAGTGCAACTCCAAGGCCGAAGACCACGGTCGAATGGCCGAGAGAGAAGAAAAAGCCCACGCTCATCGGCCGTTTGCCGTCGTTCATCAGCTTTCGGGTGGTGTTGTCGATCGCCGCGATATGGTCTGCGTCAAAAGCATGCCGCATGCCGAGGGTATATGCGGTTATCGCTACGCCAATACCCAGAGCCTTGAAATGCTGCGGGAGTATTGCAAAGATGAAGATCCCCCAACCCAGAACGTGCAGAAGCAGAATTGCCCCACCCATGCCTGCAAGTGTCCTTTTCTCTCCCGAGTTGAGAGACGAGAGAAATGATCTTCGAACCGCCTTTTGTTCCGATCGGTCCAACTGCTGAAGCAACTTATCCTCCTCTCCATTGCTCGATCTGAAACGTGCACTAATTGCGAACAGTTCGCATTAGTTAATGCTATCAGGTCGCAACAAGAAAATAAATCAACTTCTGGCATTGGCGCTAGCGCCAATTTCAATTCGAATTGTGGGATTTCGGAGGGCTTGGCTGGATCAGAGGCGAGCAGTAATAGGCGGCTGGACAAGTGGCGGTGAAGCGGCTTTGTGGCGAGATCTATGTGCTTGAGCGGAGAAAGAGGCGCGATGGCGTCTTTATGTGGCAAGGCGGAGGCTGTGACAAAAGAGCACTGAAGAGTCCAGCGCGAAATTGGACTATTACGTAGAAGCCTCGTTGAGCACGATCTTCACCGAACTCAGAGATCCGGTCGTGAGGCGGTGCGTGCCGTCCGCGGCCCTCTCGACGGTCAGGTCGATCCTCTCATCGCCAAGTGGAAGGCCGGAAAGAGTGACTGAGTCAAGCCAGGCCGGAAGCGCGGGAGATATCTGAAGCACCCCTTCCTGGGCGTTTGCTTCGAGTCCCAGCAGAACAGAGATTAGGTGAATAACAGCGCCGGATGCCCAAGCCTGGGGGACGTTCGCTCCCAGGTACTGGACCGGAAAGCTTCCAGGGTCTCGTTGCAGCCCCGAAAATAGTTCTGGCAGGCGTTGGTAAACGAAGCACTCCGATGCGTCGAACATCGCCTCTGCTATCCTCTGAGCCTCTTGATCGAAGCCATATTTTCTGAGTCCGGCTGCTATCAGGACGTTGTCATGCGGCCAGACGGATCCGATCTGGTATGAGAAAGGATTGTACTTCGGGTGCATGGCAGACAGGGTCCTGATTCCCCATCCGCTCCACATGTCATCTTCGAAAAGCCTCTTCGCCAGGAGCTTTGCCCTGTCCTTGTCGATGGCTCCGTAGTAGAGAAGCTGGCCGGCGTTGGAGGCGACCGATTCGATGGGCCTCTTTTTTCCGTCAAGGCCGAGGTAGTAGGTGTTCTCCTCCTCCCAGAAGAACTTCTCCTCTATCAGATCGGCTAGGCGGTTCGCCTCGTCATAGAGCCGCTGGGCTGCAAGCTTCTCTCCGTAGGCCTGCTCGAGCACATGGGCCCAGCCCCTTTTTGCGGCGACGACCAGGCCTTGGTTCTCGCATGTCGCTATCGGAAGATCGGGGAGAGAGCCGTCCCCGTGGAGTATTGCGTGGCCTTCGTCTTTCCAGCCCTGGTTGAAATAGCCGCTCGGTGAGCGCGGGGCATACTCCTGCAGGCCGTCTCCGTCGATGTCGCCATCTCTATCCACCCATGCCAGAGCCGCTTCCACGTGGGGGCGGAGGATGTCGATCTCTGAGAGGTTGGCGTGCCAATCCCAGGTCGAGGCAACAGTCAGCACGTAAAGTGGAGTTGCATCATGGGTGCCGTAGTACGGGGTGTGAGGGATCAGGCCAAGCTCGGCAAGCTCCCCTCTTCGGAACTCGTGCTGTATCTTGCCTGGCTGCATGTCGCGCTTGTCGTCCGTCCCCGTCGCCTGCAGAATGGAGAGCGCCCTGAGGCTCCCCTCGGCAAATTCGTAAGAGACATGCAGCGCCTGGAGAGAGGTGATGAGCGCATCGCGGCCAAAGATGCTGACAAACCACGGCACGCCTGCCGCAGGAAGCCACATCTCCTCCTTGGGAATCTCGTTTGGGTAGATTGCAATATGTTCCGGTATCTGAAACCGCATTCTCAGCCCGATCAGATCGTCGAGAGCCTGCTCAATTGCGCGGTTGACGGAGGCGTTGCTTGTGGTGAACCTGGTCGACTGCCCTATCCAGGGCTCGCTCATCTCATTCTCGTTTGCGCCGCTCAAAAGATCGTGACAGGACCTTGTGGTCTCTAGGAGCTCATTGTTTATGATGGGCTGCCACAAAAGGCATGTCCTCCACGTCTCGCGCGGCTCGAGCGATATCGGGAAACTGAGGCCGCCATTCGCATAGACGGGGGGGTCCCCAGTGGTCTTTGCCTCGAATTGGACCGCCCTTGTGAAGCTGTCGTGTGTGAAGACGTTGAGGAGGATGGACTTTTCAGCATTCCAGTCGCTGTTGATCAGTCCTCTTCTTTGCAAGCGGTTCGCTTTGACGTCGAAGACGTCAGCAAAATCCGATTCTATGCTGATTTCGATTATCAGATTTACCTCAGAGTCCGAGAAGTTCGTAAGCTCATAGTCCTCATGGAGTCCCCGACCGAGCACCCTGTCGAGTTCCAGATGCAGCGAGCTCTCGGGAACCTCGGTTCCAAGATCATCGATGAATCTGCTGTTGGTGAACTCGAAACGTCCCGTGCTGTCGGTGACCGCAGAAGAGTTCAGAAGGATGGGAGCGTCACGGGC
>JAJYVK010000285.1 GCA_021792075.1 Actinomycetes bacterium
AGTGCGTAAATAATCAATCTCCCTCGTGAGGAAAGGCCCCACTCTCTAAAACGATCTAAATATTTGAATGCTCGCTATCCAAACAGACTCCTCTCAGACAACGTCACCAACATGATGTTCACTATGCGGTATCATCACTAAAGCATCCCGGGAATGTCTGCAACTGAGTGCGTAACAAGGTCCGGGACCAGGCGAGGCTTGATCTCGTTGACATCCTCAGGTCTTGTCGCTCCTGTCAGAACCAGAATGGAAAACGCCTGGATGCGCTTCGCCGTGGCGATGTCGAGTTCGACGTCATCACCTACGAAGGCGGTGTCTTTTCGATCAAAGCCAGCAATCCGAAGGCAGGTTCTTGCCGCAAGCATGCTCGGCTTGCCAGCCGTCTCGGCTCTCCTCTTTGAAGCAAATGCCATTGCGGTGGTAGTGGCTCCGGTCCCTGGAACAACCCCACCTTTTGATGGGATAGCCCTCGCCATGCTGGATGTTATGAACCCGGCACCCGCTCGCAACGCCCGCAGACCAGCAGTCATGTCATCGTAATCAAACGAAGGGCTTCGGGCCACGAGGACGACATCCGCCTCATGGCCACGCTCCGTCGGCAGAACTTTAAGCCCATAGCTTTCAGCTTCCCGAGCGAGGGCTTCGGACCCTAATAACAGGACGCTTCCTCCGGGATAACGATCCGCAGCAAGCTGGATAAGGATCTGCCCGGCTGTTATCACCACAAGGTTCGGGAAGTCGAATCCGAGATCCAACGCCTTCTTCTGCCACGACGCCGTGGAAAGGTAACTGTCATTCGTCAGAAGAACAAATCCATACCCTCCATTGCGCAGCTCTGTCAGCGTTTCAAATGCACCAGGAATCGGTTCTCCATCCACGGCGAGGCACCCATCGATGTCAAAGACGAAGTTCCGAATTCTCGAAGGAATATCTGCTCTACTCACCTCAGTCCTCTCAACACTTGATCATTCGGCTCTCGGTCACGCTCTGTTCTCGAGCACTGCTACAGGGGAAGGACGTTGGCCAGACCAAGCTCGGTCCAACGGCTCTTTACCTGCTCGACCATGCCGGGATCGAGCTCGATCAAGGTTGGCTTTTCTTTCCACTCCCATGGAAGGGTCGCGTTGAGAACCATCTTCGAGGTTATGTCCCTGGAATTTATTGGCAAGGAGGGATCAAGTGCGGTCGACCGGCCACGCTTGATTATCTCGCACCTATCCGCCTGAGAGCGGGTCGCAATGGCCCACCAGACACGCGGCAAATCATCCGCCGGGATATCGCCATCGACCAAAATCACGTATTTCACTCCATAGTGGCCGGTGCTAGATCCCAGAACCGCCATCCCGACCTGCTCGGCATGCCCGGGGTACTTCTGGTCGACCGAAACCACAACCACAAATCTTCCTGTAGCCTCCGGAAGGAAATACACCGACTTGATTCCGTCGATCCTCATGTCCTCAAGCTCGCCCCAAAGGGTCCCTGCACGGTTCAGAGCTTGTATGTAGTGAATGTCCGTTGTCGGGCGGCCAACAGTGCTTATTGGAAATACCGCGCCATCCCTGAACGATAGTCTCTTGACATCCAGCCACACTTTCGGGCTTGGTGTGCCAGAGTAGTAGCCCGTGTACTCTCCAAAAGGACCTTCCATTTTCAGATCATCGAGCACGAGATCGCCCTCGATCACGACTTCAGCGTTGGCCGGCACGGGCAATCCACTGTATTTGCCTTCGGTCAGAACCATCGGCTCCTCGCGCAGTGCACCAACCATGTCATACTCGCAGATCCCTCGACCGAATAGGGTACTTGCGGTGAGAAAGAGGAGCGGGTCGGAACCGAAGACGAACGCTGCCGGAATCCTGGTCAGGCCCAACTTGCGAGCAGACTGGATATGAAGGTCGGCATCCTTTCCTTTCAAAGGCTGCAAGGCAAGTGTTTTTCCGTCCAGCACTTGGCTCCTGTAGGTGCCGACGTTGACCCAACCGCTGCTCGGATCCTTGGTTACGACGCAGATCGCAGTCCCTACAAATCGACCACCATCCTGCGGGTAGAGCTGAGGCACGGGAATGTATTTCAGCACGTCGGCCTCGTCGCCTTCGAAGGTGTTCTCGTAGACTTCTGCTGCATCGCTCTCCACATAGGTGGGGGCAACTGGATGGTGGGTGCGTGTGGCCCAAAAGCGAGCAAGTTCGCAGAGGGAAGAGCCCTCATCGGCGCCTAGAGCAATAGCCATCCTCTTCGCACTTGTGTACATGCTGCTGAGTACAGAGATGTCATAGTTTCCGACAGTCTCAAACAGTAACGCAGGCCCGCTACGCTCCTCGGAAAGCTTGGCGACATGGCCCAGCTCCAAGTTGTAGTCCACCTTCGCCTGGATGCGTGCCAGTTCACCGGACTTCTCCAGTGCTCCGATGTACCATCTAATGTCTTTCCCTGCCATTTTCCCCTCCTAGTGCCTTGATCATCTGAGCTCCTGCCCAGAAAGCGCTCCAAAGCGCGCCTACCATTTCTCTTGCCCACTAAACCTGTACTTTCTTCACCGATGTCTTGGATCACTCTCGAGATACCGGCCAAAACCATTTGGCTCACCGGTGGTCCCGAAACACGAAGGCATCCTTAACTTTTGGCTTAGGCTCCCCCCAGTTAGACCAGACAAGGGTCTGAAAACTTTCTTTTATTCATAACACGTATGACGTACTATGTCTAGTGACTTAGTTAATGTATAGCCTTCATTGAATGTTTGCAAACGAAATTCGAACTAAATTTTCATTAGGATTCGGCAAAAGCCAGAGTTCCCCTACTTTTGCCTGGTAGTAAGGATGTTTGATGCGTACAAAAATCTCAAAAATAAATCGGCATTCTCGATGGAACAGGCCATACTGACGACTTGAGTCCTAGTGCAACACCAACGAAGATCACTTTTAGAGAGACGACCACTCCTAATATGTCCTATGATTGGAGAATTGTGATGACTGTCGTGAGTGAGATATTGGGAATGGTTAGGAGCAAGGAACTTCCGCTTGGCGCTGCATTGCCTAACGAGGCTGACCTTTGCACCAGGCTTCAGGCTTCTCGCACTCGTGTCCGGGAGGCAGTGAAATACCTACAAGGGAAGGGCTTCTTGCGGGTGGAGCACGGGCGTGGGACATGGATCGAGCCTGTAGAGCGCTGGGATTTGCTGGACGCCGACCTCTGGCTCACCGCCATGAAGATAGGAGACCGGGACGCGCTGATTTCTAATCTGGTCGAGATTCGGCGCCTCTTAGAAGTCCGCACAGCAGAGCTTGCCGCGGAGAACCGAACGCCTGAGCAGCTTGTCGCACTCGAAGAAGACCTTGCTGTTATGGAAGACGCCCTAAACCAGCGCGACACACTCTCATACAACAAAGCGTCGCGTCTATTCCACGACCATCTGGCAACGGCCTCAGGCAACATCCTTCTTCTAAGGATGACCAGGGCGCTGGCCCAAGCACTAGAGCTCACCAAGCGGTTCGGCGATGGGTCAAGCGATGTTCTATACCACTCCTTCAAAGAACACCAGGCAATCTTCTCTGCCGTTAAGCGAAAGAGTCCAGACGAAGCATCGGAGGCTGTTAAGCGCCATCTCAAAGATTTTGAGGAAAGCGTTCGAGTCCACAACAATGAGAGCGGAATCGCTTAGCGATGTATTCGCGAGGCCAGCCTCGATGTTGGGGTGTTTTTAGATATTTGTGGATGAAGCAGCACCTTGTTGGAAGATTTTGAAGGGTAATCGGAAATGCGTGACTTTAGTCTGAATGCAGACACAAGCACGTCTACAAGACGCTCTCCTCTCGCCCGCGAGCTGTCTGTTGTCGTCCCGACGAAACAGCCTTTGACTCTCAAATAA
>JAJYVK010000286.1 GCA_021792075.1 Actinomycetes bacterium
GGTGCTCCCGCTCGTTGCCGATACCCCGAGCCATGAAGTCCGGCGGATCGAGGGGGTGGTCGGCGCTCATCTCGGTCCCGCTTTATCGCGTCGGTTGCCGTCAGCCCGCCCACCCTCCTCCGGCGACGCGAACGCGGTTCGAGGCAGCATGGTGGAGGTCCGGCCATGAGCACCGTCTACCGCACGATCTTCGCCGACGACCGCCCCGAGCTGATCAGGGGAGCGCGCGAACTCTTTTCGGAGTGGTTGAAGGACAAGGGGGTCGATGTCGAATTGCCCGAGTCCGGCCGGATCGACCTGGGCTCGACTGGCGTCGAGGTCATCGCCGCAAAAGACATCGGAGTCGAGGCCGTGCGGCTCAGGCTGGATGAGGAGAACTCGGGCCAGCGATGGTCGACGATCTTGACGGCAATTGCCACCGAGGATGAGGGTTGGACCTGGGTCGACCTGGAACGGGTGAGCGATGACGCATATGGTCCGCCGCCGATCCTGGCGCCCCCAGGGCTGGTACGGGGGTTCCTCACCAGTTCGACCTGTCGTTCCGGTTCGACGCAGCTTCGCCCGAATCACCGCGTGGTGAACGAGGGGCAACTCGGTGAGCTGATCGAGGAGCTGCTCGACCCAGATCGAGGCGTTCCAGTGATCGTGGCGAGCCGTGACAACACCGATCCCGCAGGAGCAGCCACGCGGGCTGGAGCACTCGCCGCAACCGTGATCGGCGTTGCCAATGTCTGGGCCCTCGACGGGCTCGCCACCAGTGCTCTCTCGAAGGAGCTGGGACCCGACCTACACATCTTCGGCGGCGCCGTCCGCACGTATCTCCCCGGACTGACTGTGCCCGACCGATACCCGAGACGCCACCGTTTTGCCCGTCGGGAACTGTTCGTGCCGTCGGCCCGTCGAGGCGCACAGGTCGTGGCACGCGCGGTCGTCGGGAAAGCTCTTGCGGCGCGGCCACCCATCGTCTTCCGACACCGTGTGGCCATGCTGCCGGGATTCGCTCGCCAGGCCGCCGACGCTGACGCGTTGTTGGCGGATCTGCTCCGCTCTGAGGAAGAGCGGGACCAGCTTCAGCAGGACCTTGAGTGGGCAGTACTCGAAGCTGACGTGGCAGCTTCCGAGACGGAGGAGGCCCGTGCCAGGGTCCGCTGGCTGGAGAATCGCCTCGCCGATGCGGGCCAGTACGTCGCGGGCGTTCCTACGCCAGAGGACGCACGTCCAGCCGAGGCCGGCAGTTGCTCTGAGGCACTGGAGCTAGCCAAGGCCCACCTTGACCTCGTGGTCGTCGGCGACACGACCGCATCTGCAGACGAACTCGACCAGCACATCAAAGCCAGCATCTGGGGGAGAAAGGCCTGGTTGGCGCTGAGAGCCCTGCAAGGCTACGCGCAGGCAAAAACGTCCGGACAGGTGCAGGGAAACTTCCTCCAGTACTGCCGGACCAGCCCATCCGGCCTTGAGGTTGTGCCCTCCGAGTGGGTCGCCGCGTCGGAGAACGAGACGACCACCAACAACCCCCGGTTCCGGGGAGCCAGGGTCTTTCCGGTCCCGGTCGAAGTCAGTACCGATGGAGAGGCGTACATGGAGGAGCACATCAGGCTGGAGAAGGGATCTGACCCAGCGCCGCGCATCCACTTCTGGGACGACACTGGCGGTAAGACGGGCAAGGTGTACGTCGGATACCTCGGCCGGCACCTACCGAGCTTCCAGACCAACTGAGGCGGGGAGGAGACCGATGACAGATCAGTTGAACTGGCCGGACACGCTCCGGGCTCGCGCTGCGGCTCATTTCCACCAAGACATGCTCGATGGGTGTCAGACACTCAAGCGGCTGGGCTACTGGCCCGGCTACTTCCACCGCGACGTGGCCAACGACGGCGGCGTCACCACGGTCAAGAAACTTCTGAAGAAGGACGGGACCTCAGACGGGTTCACCACCTTGTGGGAACTGGGCAGGCTCGACATGAGCGTGGAGGCGTTCGTCCTGCTCCCCTGGTATGAGGTGCTGTTCGATGACAACGAACGTCAGGTGGCTCGTACTCGGCTGGAGGCCCACCGCTTCAACGTGGACGCGTTCCTCCGAGGACTGCCGGCGCCGCCGACGTGGTCCCGGCCAGAATGAGATCGCAACAGTGGACCCCGGTTCGGGTTGAGCACCGAGCCGACGAGCTCGGCAAGACGGTCTCGCAGCTCGGGGAAGTTTGAATGAGGGATCGTCTCCGCTCGTTCCCCGTAGAATGTAAGCAGCACACCATGCGATGACGGAATTCCCGTGAGCGGAGCCTAGTTTGCTGATTTTTCTCGGAGGGACCTCACAAGAAAACCCTCCGGAGTCTCATCGACGGGAAAGCGGAAGGCAAGCGTCGGTCGTGCGATCGCCCTGACTACGTTGTTATTCTCTCGTAGATCTCGTCTTGCCGGGTCTTGCTCGATATGGTTAAACAACCATCTTCCAGTATCGACGCATCGCTGAGCAATTCCGCGTTCCTCATATACGATTCGACGACCTCTATGTACGATCTCATGTCGCAATATGCGAGCTTGTTCGAAGTCATTTTCAAGGTTTTCGGGAATAGTGGCTCCGCTTAATTTCTTCCATTGTCTGTAGCGACCAGGGTAGTCATTCTGACTGGCTGCTAGTTTCTGCTCGACGGTTGTCGAATCGAATCTCTTGGAGAGCTCGTTTCTGAGCACATGCTCCACCAAAGCTTCTATGGCCGTGGTTGCACGACGTACCGCACCGCTGTAATCACCCCGCTCCATAAGGTTGCGAGCATCGAGTAAGTCATCTTCTCCGGGCACACCTACCCCAGGGTCTAGGGTCTCAAGTGCCTTTCCATCAATGAGCGTTAGCGGATAATGCTCCTGTCGCTCGTCTGGAGACTTGTCGGGCATTAACAGACTCGGATAGATCTGCGGTCTTGCTTCCAAGTCAGCATAATCGAACAGCACGACCGAGACGTGTCCCGTCGGCCCTCCGCGAACATGCCAGACCGGAATATCCCACGCACTCACTTCGTAAGCGAAGTAGTCATAAGTAGATAGTCGATATCTTCTGATCAGCTCATTCAGAACAGGTAGGTGTGCCTCGCATAAGGTTGCGAGATACTGACCAGCCAGACGGCGTTGAGGACCACCGCTCATGTCATGAGCCGCTCTGAGTATTCCCTCGTGCACTCTCACTTTGAAGTAGACATTGGTTCGCTGACGGCGATATATAAATGGTAGCCCAAGGTTTTGGATGTCCTGCCGAGACTCGAAAGCGTCTGGATTATTTCCCTGATATCCACACAGACGCCGAGAATCTTGAAAGGTCCCAACAAAGACCTCGGTCTCCCCCTCAGTCACAAGCAGTAGATGCACCGCCGGACCATAGGGGATTCGAATCATCGCCGTTTCCATCATGAGGAAAAATGGCAGTTCAACTACTAAGTGAACGGGTATAAGCGGCGAGTCCCAGTCGAGTTGATCGCCTACGTAGAAGGATTCCGGAATGTCCGTAGATATTCTGTCTTGGTTCATCTCGAAATTGCTCCTACGCCCGGTGACCGATATACGGCCGGCGGGGCGACAGTGAGGGGCCCATCATCAAGACCGTGAGGAAGTCCGAGTTGGCGGCGCCAGCGTTCCGAGGACAAGAGCCGGCAATCCGAGCACTTCGGCCGCTCGCCGGTATCCGAACATGCCCTCGCCAAAGCGATCCTCGATGAGTTTCGAGAATAGGGCCGGGACCTCGAGGTGGACCTTGACCGGCTCGTTCTTGCGCCACCCGCGGGCCGAGAGCTGCTTGAACAGCGACGTCTTACGCGCCGGATCGATAAGGCCAAGCTGGCTGCAGCGCATGATGAGGGCTTGGATC
>JAJYVK010000287.1 GCA_021792075.1 Actinomycetes bacterium
GGGATATTCGAAGCAATAATATCAGGAGCAAAGACAGTGCTATGGAACGGCCCCCTGGGAGTGTGCGAGGACCCGAGATTTTCTGCAGGAACCCGGGCGGTTGCGACGGCGGTTGCGAACTGCGGCTGCTTTTCTGTTGTCGGCGGAGGCGACAGCGCCGCAGCGATCGAGCAGATGGGCCTGTCTGATCGCATTTCCCACCTTTCCACCGGAGGCGGTGCCTCGCTGGAATTCTTGGAGAATGGGGATTTGCCAGGTCTCAAGGCTCTAAGAGAGTCGCCGTTCTAAAAAGTTGGCTCGGCTATTTTGCTTTCCAGAGAAGACATGTGTGGCTACTGTCGTCAGGGTAGGAGATTTTAGGGACTGGCTATGGACAAAGTAAAGCATGATATGGAGTTGAGACCAAATCCGCGTACCGGGAGGTACCGGCTGATCAGCGCCAATTGGAAGATGAATCTTAATCACTTGGAGGCGATACAAGCGACTCAGAAATTGAGCTTTTTGCTGCGACCGGCAGACTACTCCTACGCGGAGATATCCATTCACCCGCCATTTACAGATTTGAGGCCTCTGCAGCTTCTTATAGATTCAGACCGGATGAGATTCAGTCTTGGAGCTCAGAACTGCCATTTTGAGCCTTCAGGAGCATTTACCGGTGAGATATCAGCTCCGATGCTTGCGAAGCTGAATGTCTCGCACGTCGTAGTGGGTCACTCGGAGAGAAGGCAGTACTTCTTCGAAACCGATGAGATTGTAAGAGCCAAGGTCGAGGCAGTTTTTCGTTCACAGATGACACCTATAATTTGCGTCGGCGAGAGTCTCGAGGAACGAGAACAGGGGCAGACCGAGGCCAAGCTTCGCTCTCAGGTCGAATCGGCGGTCTCTTTCTTGGCTCCCGAGCTGGCTGAGCGATGTGTTGTGGCATATGAGCCGATTTGGGCAATCGGAAGCGGGGTTAGTGCGAAGCCTGACGATGCCCAGCATGGAGCTATGACCATACGAAGCGTATTTGAATCCCTTTGGGGGAGGGAGGTTGCTGGCAAGGTGCGGATCCAGTATGGCGGCTCAGTGAACCCGACAAACGCCGCGGATTTCATGCACTTGGAGGATATCGATGGCCTTTTGGTGGGGAGCGCCGCTTTGGATCCAGAATCCTTCGCTAGGATTATCCAGGCATAGTTGCGTATTAGAGATCTTGTGGCTGATTGTCCAACTTGAGCGTGGTGAGATCTCTTTGGTGAGGAAAGGCAGTAACTGCAGATGTTGACAGCTGTGTTGATCGTTATCCACCTCATAGTTTCCGTAGGTCTGGTTATTTTCATCCTGCTTCATTCTGGACGAGGTGGAGGACTCTCAGACATGTTTGGAGGGGGCGTCGGGTCGGTTGCATCTGGTTCGACCGTGGTTGAGAGGAATCTCGATCGAATAACGGTTACTCTCGTGGTGATATTTGCCTTTACGTCGATTGCATTAGGACTGCGACTTTAGCGGCTTGCGGCGAGAGGGAAAAGTGCACAAGTTTGCGCCCAGCGGGAGACTGGCCAGACCGAGGCTGGGTGTAGTCACAACCTTGCTGCTGTCGTTGCTGGTGGCCTCATGTGGCACAGCCGCTGCGAGCGGCCTGCAGACCACGACAACTTCATCGGCGACCACCACCACCTTGGCGCCTCAGCAAAGAAAGCTTGTCTTTGCAGCACCCTATCTGCCCACCAACTTCAATCCGAATACGCCGGCAGGGGACCAGAGCGTGACTCGCCAGATAATGGTAAACGTGTGGCCGTCGGTTTTCTACGAGAACTCGAAATATCAGACTGTTTTGAACTCTGTCTTGATGAACTCCGCGGAGCTGGTTTCGACCAACCCAGAAGAGGTGGTATACCAGATAAACCCAAAGGCTGTTTGGAGCGATGGGGTACAGATATCTGCGACGGATTTCATCTACAATTGGCAGGCCCAATCCGGCAACCCAAAGATAGTTGATCAAGGTGGAGCGAGGTATCTTTCGAACACGACTGTTGGCTACTCGGATATAAAGTCGGTGAAAGCTTCTCATGGCGGCAAGACCGTGACGGTGGTCTTCAAGAAGTACTTCTCTGAGTGGGAGTCCCTATTCGATCCTCTGGTGCCGGCACATATAGCTGAACAAGTTGGTTGGAATGCTGGATTTGACCAAGCGTCGCCGGCAGTTGAGATCTCTGGTGGACCTTATGTCATTTCTGCCGTGTCTCCTGGAAAACAGATTGAACTAACGCGGAACCCTCATTTCTGGGGGAAGGCTGCCACCATTCCCAAACTGATCTTTCTTGATGATCCAAATCCTGACAACTATCCATCACAGTTTCAGAACGGCTCGCTGAACCTCGTTTACTCTCCAGCTAGCGACCTTCTTTATTCAAACCTTAGCAAGCTCACCCATGTCACAACCAGGCTCGTGCCCTCGCTCTCTATCGAGGAGCTGCTGTTTAATCTGTCAACAGGGCCGCTTTCGGATCCGAAAGTGCGAAAGGCCATAGCGCTCGGCATCGACAGGGAGGCGATTGTTTCTGCAGCCATTGGCAGCTATGACCCTAAGGCGGTACCTGCTGGCAACAACATCTATCCACCGGGGATACCGCAGTATCAAAATGATGGGAGCGGCTATCTGACAGCAGTTCCATCGGCGGCCGTGTCTATGTTGCAGTCTGCTGGTTACGTGCGTTCTTCGGACGGCATAATGACCAAGGACGGTCAGCCTTTGGTGCTCAACATCTCCGTCGACAACGCCAACCAGCAGCTTTTGTATGTTGAAGAACTCATAACTGAGGAGCTTTCCAACATTGGTATCGTCGTGAACCCTGTGAATTATCCCCTGAACACGCTGGAAAGTTCTGTGTTGAAAGACGGGAAATTCGACATGGCCATAGTAAGCGAGTACGGTTCACCCAACGCGACATTGCACGTGGCTCGCTATCAGTTTGCCGGTTCGGGCTCGAGCGCGAACTACATGGGATACGTGAGCAAGAAGGCCGATTCTCTGATCGAGAGCGCTAGTACTGAATTGGATCCCGCGTCCTCTGCAAAGGTGTATAACCAACTTGATCAGCTTCTGTGGAAGGATTTGCCGTCGATACCGCTCTACTCGGTTCCCAGCGTGATGGCATTCAATACCGGATACAACTTCGTGGGAAACAGTACGAGCTCATCTACGATTTTCTGGAATAGTAGCACCTGGACCTATCTCTCACCTAGATAAGACCAATCGAGGATAGAATGTTTAACTGGCATGAATTTGTTGCAATTTGAGCTAAGTTGTTTTTGCTCGTGATTTTAGAGTCGAAGTGGCGGAATAGGCAGACGCGCTAGCTTGAGGGGCTAGTGCCCGTAAGGGCGTGGGGGTTCAAGTCCCCCCTTCGACACCAACAATTTGTCATTCGTGGGTTAGGTGAATCCAGTCCAGGCATCTCTTCACAGCAGTTAATCCATCTCAAAGTCACTCAGAAAAGAGTTCCTCGTCGAGACAGTTGCGAAATGAGTCTTTTCGAATTCGTTTTGTTCACGCCGCGCATGTATGCTCGTGCTTCGCTCTTACTTGTGGTGCCCAACTAGAAATCACCGGACCGAGGTGCAAAATAGCAGCCTCCGAGCCGTTATCGGGGGCTTCGCTCCAGTGGAGCTCTGCATGCCCAAGCTTAATGCCAATGGCATTCCGCCTGGCGGGTCCCGTTGCGGTAAAATTGAGACTTTAACCGTCGAGTCGCAAAAGAACTCCGGGTCAGACCGGACAAATGCAACATCTTTGTAATTTCAGTACTGTCAGATCTTTCTGAATTTGAGGTCGGACGGAAGGTGCGCCGCCCAGCCAGTGGGTT
>JAJYVK010000001.1:0-4577 GCA_021792075.1 Actinomycetes bacterium
AGATCGGTTGAAAGCATCCACGATTCCTGAAAAAGTTCGAGCCCCTGGTAATAGCCTCAGTTTCACCAAACGTAAAGCGCCAACGAGGATGTCACAGGTGCCGATATCGACCGTAGTCCCCTCGCAAATCAAACACAGCGTCGGAAAAGGCCAAAAGCGAATTTGATGATCTGGCTGCAACCGAACCAATGGCAGGATCAAATCAACGTTGGCCATAATCTTGACAAGCGTCCAAATAATGCCTAACCTTACCTCTTGGGAGATTGCCAAGCCGAAAGCTGAAAACAGCGCGGTTGGTTGATTGGTTAGGGCAAAAGTGCCATAGCCTCGACATGTAACAGGGGGAAATTGATGAAACGATCAGCTGTAAAGTCAACAGTCTTCAGAACTGCGGCATTCTTCACCGGGGCTGCCGCTCTGCTGGCTGCTTGCGGGTCTAGTTCGAGCGGCACAACGGCCAGCACAACCACCAAGTCAAGCGCAAAGGCGGCGCCCGCTGCCAAGACCCTGACCCTACAATTCACGGCTCCGGTGAGTCTCAATCCAGCGCTGGAGGGAACGTTCCAGTCAGACATCGACTTTGGTGCGCTGGCCTACGACTCACTGATCTTTCAGCTTCCCAACGGCACTTATATTCCAGACCTGGCCACCCAGTGGGGATATGCGGCAGGATCCGACAACAAGACGTTCAACCTTACGATTCGAAGCGGCGTAACCTTCAGCGATGGTTCACCTTTGACCGCCGACGCTGTGGTCGCATCGCTTAATTACTTCAAGAAGGCGAATGGGCCGCAGGCTTCATATCTCCACGACCTTACGTCAGTCACCGCGACAGGGCCCGATACCGTCCAGTTGAACTTCGCCTCGCCCGAACCCGATCTCCCATTCCTCCTCTCGCAATACGAAGACATTGGACAAATCATAGGTCCGTCCGGCATCGCGAATCCCGCCAGCCTGGCAACCACCTCGGACGGAACAGGCCCATTCATTCTTTCCTCGAGTCAGTCGGTTACCAACAGCTCGTACGTCTACACACAAAATCCTCACTACTGGAACCCGAGTACAGTTCACTTCAACAAGGTTGTCGTCAAAGTAATCTCCGACCCCCAATCGGCGCTTTCCTCTCTTGAGTCAGGACAAGTTGACGTCTTAACCGAGGTGCCACCGACAATGATCAAGGCGGCCACTGCCGCTGGGCTCAAGGTCTATAGTGCGCCATTCTCCATCGCATCGATGATCCTCATGGACCGTACGGGAACGCTCTCTCCTCTAGGGAAGCTCGCTGTACGGCAGGCCATTAACTACGCCATCGACCGCAATTCAATTACGTCTGCCCTTGGAGGACCAAACGCAGTGCCAACGGATGAGGTGGCCCTGCCAGGCACAACTGGTTATGATCCAGCAATTGCGAATCTGTACTCGTACAATCTCACGAAAGCCAAGCAACTGATGGCGTCCGCCGGCGAATCGAACGGATTCTCGATCTCGGTACTCGACACCGCAGCCCTTGACCCGAATGGTCAGCTTGGAGCCGCACTCAAGACCGAACTTGCTGCCATTGGAATCACCGTCAACCTTACTGTGGTTCCCAGCCCAGCGCAGTTCATACCGGCTGCTCTGTCCAAGAAGTATGCGGCTGTAATCTGGCCCATTTCACAGACAGGCTACGGATTCCCTTACTCTGTAGAATTTGCCCTGGCTCCATTCACCAACGTCTTCAACACGACGAGCACAACCCTCCAAGGACTCATGGCCACTGCTGGGGCTGCCTCGACCACTGCTGAGCAGAACACGCTCTACCAGAAAGTCAACGATTACCTTGTGAACAACGCCTGGTATGTGCCCGTATATTCACTTGACGCAGTTTTTGTAATCGGAAAGACGGTCACGAACGTACAAGCACCCACGGTCTTGAACACAACCATCGATCCGGTCGTGCCGCAGGCAGGGCTCAGCTGGCTGCCCGCCTCCTAGACTCAGGGACCGTTTGACCAAATGATCAGATATCTGTACCGTCGGCTACTGCTCGGAATTCCGCTTCTATTCCTAGTGTCGCTGCTAACATTTGTCACGGTCGCGCTCATCCCCGGGGATCCAGCTGTTCAGATCCTCGGGGCTGGACATACCGGGGCAGAATATCTAGCATTCGACAAGAAGCTCGGCCTTCAGCAGCCGGTACTGGTGCAGTACTGGCACTGGCTTGACCGTGTGTTCCACGGTACGCTTGGTACCTCGGTCTTCTCAACCCAGTCCGTTTCCAGTTTCATCGGTCAGCGTCTGCCTGTGACCATATCTTTGATAGCAGGTGCAACCGTGATCTCACTGATCGTTGGGGTCGGCCTCGGCATTCTAAGTGCCACCTTGCGGGGATCGTTTGCCCGTCTAGTCGACGTCCTGTCCTGGCTCGGTTTCGCAGTTCCAAACTTCTGGCTTGGCCTCATTCTCGTCGATCTCTTTGCCGTACGGTTAAAGCTGTTCCCGGCATCAGGCTACGTGAATTTCAGCCAATCGCCTTCCGCATGGCTGAAGTCGCTGATCCTGCCCGTGATAACCCTAGCCCTGTTCGGAGTCACTGGAATCGCCAAGCAGACCCGCGACGCGATGATCGAGACAATGAATAGTGAATTTGTCATCGCACTGAGAGTCGCTGGACTTCCAAGAAGATCGATCGTTTTTCGCCATGCGCTTCGCAACGCGGCGATCCCCGTTGTGACAAATATTGGTCTTTTCGCTGTGGCGATGCTCGGCGGCACGGTGCTAGTCGAACAGGTATTTGTTTTGCCGGGTCTGGGCAGCCTCGCTGTCCAAGCTGCGTCAAGCCACGATCTTCCGGTGATAGAGGGAGTAGTGGTCACCTTCGCAATAATCGTCATCGCCGTCAATCTTCTCATCGAAGTCTCCTACGCATGGTTGAACCCACGCATTCGGGTAAAAAGATGAACGTTACAGAACCCGTGACGGGAGCAGAAACTCCTAATCCAAGAAATGAAATCCGAGACCCTAGGCCGGCCAGCCTTTTTAGGCAGCTGCTGCACCGGCCTCTCGCATTTGCATGCCTTTTGATACTCACAATTATCATTCTCTCAGCCGCGTTCGCCCCTCTTCTTGCGCCATACTCCCCTTACGCATCTAGTTTCACATCGGTTCTGAAAGGTCCAAACGCTCACTATCTGTTAGGAACAGACGAACTTGGCCGGGACATCTTGAGTCGCCTCCTATACGGAGGAGTTCCCACTCTTCTAGCTGCCGGCGAGGCTACCGTTATCGCCGTAGCGATAGGCACCATCCTTGGTGTAATTGCCGGATACCGACGCGGCAGCATAGACAGGGCTCTGTCAATCTGGGGTGATCTCCTTTTAGCGATGCCCGTGCTGGTCGTGCTCATCGTGGTAGTCTCGGTATTTCCGTCAAGCCCCTATCCTGCGATGATCCCGCTTGGTTTGCTTCTCTCCGCTGCGCCAATGCGCGTTCTGCGCTCTGTCACCTTGTCAGTGCGCGAGGAACTTTACATCGACGCGGCCAGGGTGAGCGGATTATCGCATAGAGAGATCATGATGCGGCACGTTCTGCCGCGAATTCGAGGTCCAATTGTCGTACAAACAACACTTGTGGCAGCGGTCGCGGTAATCCTGGCATCCGGACTCGCCTTCCTGGGATTCGGAATACATGTGCCGCAACCCAGCTGGGGATCGATGGTGGCTGAAGCAGCGAGCGAGTACCAGCAACAGCCCTGGTATCTCGTGCCGACTGGGGGAATAATTGCGGTTACTGTTCTATGCTTGGGCCTCATTGGTGACGGGGTCCGCGACATAGTGGCAGAACAATGGACGGGGGTTAGTACCAAACGCAAAAGAACACGCAGAGTCAAACAACCTGCCAACGAAAACCAAGCCCCAGAAGAAGATTGTGCAGATTCGACCACTACCGTACTTGCTGTGCGAGACCTCTATGTTTCGGTTGAAGACAGAAACGGCGTCTCCATCCCCATCGTCGATGGAGTCAGTTTTGATCTTGTTCGCGGACGCACCCTGGCAATCGTCGGTGAGTCCGGTGCCGGAAAATCGATGACAGCGCGGGCCATTCTCGGCATAGTTCCAAAAGGGTGCCAAGTCGACGGTCATGCCCATCTCGACGGGCAGGACCTTATCGGTGCATCAAGACAACTGCTCTCAGAGTTGCGTGGAAAGCGCCTCTCATTCATAAGCCAGGAAGCCACCGCCAGTCTCGATCCAACTCAGACCATTGGTTCGGCACTTCGCGAAGTCATCCGGCACTATAAGAAGCTCAGCAGGAAAGATGCCGACCTCGAGGTGCTCGCGCTTCTACGGCGCGTTCAACTCCGCGATCCCGAACGGGTAGTTGGGCTGTTTCCTCATCAGATCTCCGGCGGGATGGCGCAACGCGTGACCATTGCGCGTGCACTGGCAGGCAATCCTCAGGTGCTGATAGCAGACGAACCAACCACCGCCCTTGACGCTACCGTTCAGGTCGGTATCCTGGCTCTGCTTCGGACCCTACAGGTGACAAGCGACATTTCCATCCTGCTCATCACACATGACTGGGGAGTCGTAGCGGCC
>JAJYVK010000001.1:4587-20897 GCA_021792075.1 Actinomycetes bacterium
GACGTGCTGGTCATGTATGCAGGCCAGGCAGTAGAAATGGGGACGGCGGAATCCGTCTTCGACCACCCGCTCCATCCCTATACCGACGCACTTCTCAGTTCCGACCCGCGCAAAGCGCGACCCGGCGAAGCCCTGGTCGCAATCGCCGGTACCGTGCCAAGACCAGGATCGTGGCCCACCGGCTGCCGCTTTGCCCCAAGGTGCCAGCAGGCCACTATGGAGTGTCAGGCGAAGGACATTGAAATGCTCATAGTCAAGCCAGGACATAGCTCACGTTGCATCCATATGAACGAGCTGGTTGGTGAACTCGAACAATGAACATGCCAGATCCCCAAATAGACGAAACTGCCCGAGGTCAAATGCTTTTGGAAGTCGACAACCTAACAGTCGAGTTTCACCATGGTAGACGGGACGTTTACTGCGCCCTTAACGACGTGAGCCTTGCTGTCGATGATAACGAAATCGTCGCAGTAGTGGGCGAATCGGGTGCCGGCAAGTCGACACTCGGACGTGCTGTTCTCGGTCTCGTTCCGGTGACTTCGGGGACAATTCGATTCGAGGGTCACGACATAACCCATGCCAGCCACGAACAGCGCGTCGAACTCGCATCTAGTCTTCAAGTTGTCTTTCAGGACCCGAACAGCTCGTTGAACCCGTCTCGCATGATACGCTCGTCACTTGCCGAACCGCTTCTCCACAAAGGGCTCACCCGACCGGAAATGCATCAGCGCGTATTGGCAATGCTTGAACGGATTGGGCTTGGTGCTGAAGCAGCAGATCGCTATCCGCGTCAGTTCTCAGGTGGCCAAAGGCAGCGGGTGGCAATAGCACGAGCCCTCATGGCCTCGCCACGCCTAGTCATTTGCGACGAAGCGCTCAGCGGCCTCGATCTCTCGGTACAGGCGCAGATCATCAACCTCCTGCTCGAACTCCGTAGAGAGTTCGAGCTCGCTCTGTTGTTCATTGGCCACGACCTCAACGTTGTGCGTCACTTGGCGCAGCGTGTCTTTGTGCTCAGAAATGGCCAGATAGTCGAATCGGGACCGACCGAGCAGCTCTTCTCGCATCCGGCAGACCCGTACACTGTAAAGCTGATCGAAGCGATACCGGTATTGAACCCGCGTATTGAACGCGCCCGCCTCGCCGAACAGATCGTAAACAATTCAACAGAGCCCGCTATCGTCACCTCGGTGGAGATGCCGGTAGGAACGAAAGGCCCAGGATGAGCGAGACCACTGGGATCATCGACGATTTCGATCCCGACGACCCGATCGCGCTGGACAACCCAGAGGAGCTTTACGGTCCACTACGCCAGCGCTGTCCGGTTGCACACAGCACTAGCTACGGTGGATTTTGGGCCGTGACGCGTTACCGGGACGTTGAGAGAATTATGGGCGATCCGGAGACCTTTACCAGTTCGCGCGGAATCATAATCCCTCGCAATCCAGCATCAGGACGCCGCCCGCCGCTTCACTATGACCCACCTGAGCATACGATATACCGCAGAGCAATAAGCCCGGTCTTCCGAAAGGACCGCCTGCGGCGGCTTGACCCAGTGATCCGCAACCTCGCTGTTTCACTGCTTCCCCAAATTGGCGAAAATAGTGAGGTTCATATCGAATTTTTCGGGCAATACTGCTCACGATATACAGCGCATATTGTCTGTGCGATGCTGAATATCCCGACAGAGCTCTTCGACACTTTCGCGTATCACTTGGAACTTTTCGAGAGCTCACAACGTAACCGCGACATGACCGGAATCGGGCGCGAGAACCGGGTCCTCTACGAGATGTGCCGCTCCGTAGTCGCCGAAAGAGACGCACATCTGCTGTCACCGGAAGAAGATCTCGTTAGCGCTCTCCTCTTAATAGACAATGAGTTCGGGCCGCTCGACCGGGAGCTGGTTGTCGGCAGCCTGAGGCAGATCGTCGTGGCTGGACACGGCGCACCTGCCCTTGTCCTGGCCAGCTCGGTGTTGCATCTTGCTCGACATCAGGATCTTCAACGTAAGCTGAGGGAGAACCCGGACCTCATTCCCAGAGCTATCGAAGAGATGCTTCGGCTCCACACTCCAAATATAGGATTCGCAAGAACCGCAACCCGCACGGTTGAGTTAGAAGGCCAGAAAATTACTGCCGGAGATCCAGTTGCGATCGTCCTTCCAGCCGCCAACCGCGACCCTGAGGTTTTCAAGCGGCCAAATGAGGTCGACCTCGACAGGACAGAACACCACCTAGCATTTGGCTTCGGCCCTCACGTCTGTCCTGGATCGGTAGTCGGGCGGGAGGAAGTCGCTGTGGCACTGGAAATACTCTTAGGCAGGACATCTACCATAGACATCGACGGTGAAATCACGTTCAGCCCATGGCCAACTTCGGGGCCCATCTACCTGCCACTCAAGCTCGTCGGCACCCGAATGACCTCCGCGAAACAAGGACCAGATAGATGATAGAGCCAACAGCTGATCCGAATAAGGCGTCCTCGGGAAGCCAGGTGGACTTTGATCCCCTAGTGCCCGACACAGAACGCGACCCCCATGCCCTCTACCGGGAGATGCGGAAGCACTGCCCGGTTAGCCACAGCGACAGATTCGGTGGATTCTGGGCTCTGACCAAATTTGACGACGTGTACCGAGTCCTTACGGAATCTGCCACATTCATCACGTCAGTACAGAACATCATTCCAAAGATCGCTTTTACTGGAAGGCGTCCGCCTCTTCATCTCGACCCCCCCGAGCACACACTTTACCGGCGTGTGCTCAACCCGCTCATGAGTCAGGCACGGGTGACTGCAGCCGAGCCAGTAGTCCGCACCTATGCAAAGACTTGTCTCGAACCAATGCTTGAAAGCGGACGGGGAGATTTTTCCATCCAGTTTGCATCCAACTTTCCCGTGATGTCTTTTGCAAACTTCCTCAATATTTCGGCAGAGACCATGGCGCAAGTCCAAGAAGAGTTCATCTCATTCAACGTTGCGATCAAAGACAATGATCCGGACGGAATGAAATCCGCGAGCCTGGCACTATATGACATTACACGCGAATTGATAGCGAATCGTGAACGAAATCCTCAGGATGAATCGATCGATCCGGCGACTGCGCTCCTGGCGGCGCGTGTCAATGGTCAGCCCCTGCCGCGAGAGATGGTTGTTGGAACACTTCGACAGGTGCTGCTAGTCGGCATTGTTGCACCGCGATTCGTGCTGGGCAGCTTTGCCGTCCACCTTGCCAACGACATCCAACTCCAAGATGAGCTTCGTCAAAGGCCGGAACGGATCCCCGCAGCAGTTGAGGAGCTACTGCGCCTTTACTCCCCTTACCGGGGCTTCGCACGTACAGCCAATCGCGATGTAGAGTTCCGCGGATGTCCAATTAAAAAGGATGAGCCGATTGCCATGATTTTCACCTCTGCCAACCGGGATGAGGATGTATTCGAGGCACCCGACGAATTCAGGTGGGACCGTACGGCTCGACATCTCGCGTTTGGCCTTGGGCCCCATCAATGCCCTGGAGCAGCCTGGGCGCGCATGGAGCTCAAGGTGGCGCTTGAGGAGTTGCTGGCTGCAACTCTAAGTTTCTCGCTTGATGGCCCTGTCGACATGACCCGCTGGCCCGAATTCGGACCAGAGTCCGTCCCAATAAGCCTGGTTCGGGCAAACGGAAGATGACCGCTTTCAGCGAACTCCTCAAAGAGCTTCAGGTGATGGGTCCTCTCCGATCTGAAGGCCTTTCGGTTCCACTTGGCACATCCTGGCTCGCAAATTGCAATCTCGGGATCGACATCGTTGCGGCAGGCTACGTCGAAGAGGAGTACTTGCTTTCCGGCGCTGCAGGCGTTTGGACCTGGGACAATGACTTTCGTTCAGTCACTTTGGGATCGAAGCCTTACACCACGAGGATAGTTCTGCGCCGCCCGGAAGACCCGGCCCAATTCAGTGGGGTCGTACAGCTTGAACCAAATCACCCTGATGACGACCGTGCTCTCACCTGGGGTGCTCTCGCTCCGTGGATCCTGCGATCTGGCCATGCCCATGTGGGAGTAACCCAAGATCCAGCAGCAATTCGAGACCTGCAAAGATGGGACCCCGAGCGTTATGGGGGGCTATCTATTCCCGATCCCACTCAGCGCTGGGATATCCTTGGGCAGGTAGCCGCGCTTATTCATTTCGGCCTCGACGCTGCTCTCAAAAATCTGGCTGTCAACCAGGTCATCGTCTCGGGGTGGTCAATGACAGGCACATTTTGGAGGACTTTTCTCGGCGAAGGCTTCCATGAGCGATGCCGGTTGGCCGATGTCAACGCGATCGACGGTTATGTGATCTGCATTTCTTCCGGCGGTGCCGGAAGGGCCGGTTATGGGAGACTAAGGGAGGATATCACCCTGCCCCTCGACGATCCGCGCCGGACGATTGGGAGGCACGGAATACCGATAATCGAGCTACTCAGCGAAGCAGAGTCTGAAACACATCACGGCGTCCTCCGCGAAGATGAAGACGGACCCGAGGACTATTATCGGCTCTATGAAGTAGCAGGAACCTCACATATTGCAACTGGAACCGCCAGCATCCTAACAAACCGTAGACAGTTCACAGATCGCGGCTGGCCAACGGTGCCTAGAGAGATCGTCGAAGCGAAATCCACAGCGCGAATAGATTTTGTAGCCCGAGCAGTCTTCGAAGCTGTCGACCACTGGATCAAGGACGGACTTGTCCCACCTCATGCTGACCGTTTCTCATATCTGCCGAAAGAGGGCCGGGCGATACGCGGAATTATGGAAGAGAGTCTCCCACTTGCTCGCGATCGTGATGGAAACGTCTTAGGAGGGATACGGACTCCATGGGTGGACATCCCCACAGCGACCTATGTACCGCACAGCTCACCATCGCCAGGGCGCTGTCTTCCTGCAGCTCATGCCCCATACGCCGATCCAAAAATGCTTGCAGACCTGATCGGGCATATGGTTCCATTCGCACCGGAACATCTCGCGCAGCGCTATCCATCGCGTGAGGCGTATCTGGCGCGCTACTGTCAACGCGCCAAAGAACTAGTCGAAGAACACTGGCTGTTACACGAAGAGGCTGCCGAACTCTGTAGCACAGAGAGGAACCGTCTTGCGACCTGGTGACTCCGAAACGCTCGACTTTGTGCGAAGTGCCTATGCCAATCCCGTCCAAGTGGCCGATTCCTGGCGCACTGCTGGCGGCAAGGTAATCGGCATACTTGGACATGATGCACCGCGCGAACTTGTAGTCGCGCTCGAAATGCTGCCTATCCGCATCGCTCCTCTGCGCCTTACGAGGACCGGCGAGCCACCGCCGGCGGCGGCTCCCAAGTCCCTGACCGACGAGCTCAGCCCTGACACAGGCCTTGTTCTGGCGGCCATGCTCGAAGGGCGACTCGACTGGATGGACGGCCTGGTAATCTGCAGGGACAGCGAGACACACTCAAAACTCTTCGCCGTCTTGCGCGAGCTTGCTCGAATTGGTGCAATGAGAGACTCTCCTCCAATCGTCTTCTACGATCGAATCCTGTCAGAGAGCAATGCAGCAGCAAGGTATAACCGGCTACGAATCAATGAACTTGCAAATACCCTCAGCTCATGGGCGGGACGGGAACTGACCCGGGATGGGATTGCCGAGGCTGTAAGTGAAGCCAACTCGACAGTGAACGCGCTGCGAGAATTGGCTGCGGCGCGAAGGGCAGTACCCAGTTTGCGGGGCAGCGACATGCTAAGCATTTCCGGTGCGGCGCTCACTCTTCCAGGCCATATCATGACGGAGGTACTGGCATACCTTGCCACTGGCTATGACGGGCATCAAGCACCTTCAACCCCGGGGACCAGAGTCTTCATAACCGGATCGCCGCAGGACGATCCCTGGACCTACCAGGCCTTGGAATCTGCCGGTTTCGATATTGTCGGGGAGGACCATGACTGGGGGGAAGGCGGCTGGAGCCTGATCACAGAGACGCCAGACCCGATGGACGGGATACTCGACGGGCACCGCACCACACAACCGCGGGCCGCACGAACCGGAGTGAAGGAACGGTGCTACAACACTGCGCGCATGGCCGCCGAAGCCAGAGCTGACCTCGTCATTCAGATATTTTTCTACCACGATCAGGCCTCGGGTTGGGAATTTCCATTCCTCCGCCAACTCCTCGCATCAACTGAGATCCATCTAGTCCAGGCGCGCGTGCAATACGGACATCCGGATCCCACGCCTCTCTTGCAAGCAGTTGGGGTTATCAGTTCCCAGGAAACCGCAATTGAAGGAAAGCCACATGGCTGAGGCAACCGGAGAGCGCAGACATAACGAGCTTGCGTGCACCAGAGAGATCACGGCATACCAACGAGCCTGGTTCGCCGAGATGAGCGAGCGCGCCAGAGCAGGCGAACCATTTGCGGTGCTGAGCGCCGATTCCCCGCATGAGATCTATCGGGCAATGGACATACCTTACGTCGTGGTTCAATGGTGGTCCTCACTCATCGCCGCAAAGCAAAAGGCCCCAGAATACCTAAGGCGTCTGGCAGAGGCCGGGTACCCCAACGACAGCGAACAGTACAATTCACTTCCACTTGGAGAGTTGCTCGACAATAACCCCTCAGATGCTCCTTGGGGTGGCCTCCCAAGACCAACGATCCTACAATGCTCACTTTCAACCGACGGCATGCGCAAGATGTTCGAGATATGGGCTGATCGCACCGGCGCCACATTCTTTCCCCTCGATCGCTCGGTCGACACCCGACTGGACTTGCCTGCGAATTGGTGGGAGGAGTTGCCAAGAAACTGGAACACATTTCTCCCGTCAGCCCGGCTTGACCTGCTCACCGACGAACTCAGAGACCTGATTGCAATGCTCGAGAAGACGACCGGAAGAAGCTTCTCCGAGGAGAAATTCGCCGAAATAATGGATCTTGCAAATGAGCATGCAGAAGCAAACCGGTCAGCCAGAGATCTAATTGCAGCGACCGTTCCGGCTCCCACTACTGCAGCCGAGACAATGGCCGCGACAATGATCCCCCAGTGGCACCGTGGCAGCACCTGGGCCAGGGACGCTGCACGCTCCTTTGCGGCTGAGATAAAAGAGCGGGCCGAAGCGGGCATCTCGACACATCCAAACGAGCGAATACGTCTGATGTGGCTCGGGCGAGGGTTATGGTCGAGCCTCGGATTCTATGAACAGTTCGCCGAACGCGGTGCGGTCTTCGTCTGGTCAATGTACCTCGGACTCGCAGCGGACGGATACATCAGATATGTCGGCGACAGCGATCCGCTCCGAGCTCTCGCAGCCCGCTTCGTGCCTATGGGAGAGGAGCTGAGAATGCCTGGCTGGTCAAGTGCGTGGCATCTGAAAGAAGCCCTGCTCCACCAGATCGACGGGGTAATAAGTCTCGGGGAGGATGACTACTTCAGTACACAGTTGTTAAAAAAGAACGGGATCCCAGTCCTTTCCATTCAAGCGGACAACGTCGACAGAAGGACTTGGAGCGAAGACTGGATCGGGAGCCAGATTGACAAGTTCATCGATCAGCAAGTTAACTCCACAACGGCGAGGAGAATCAGTGGCAAATGAAGACATTGTGGCTGACGGTCAAAAAGACCAGGCGACCGGAAAGGCCGTTATTCTGCACGGAATCAAAGTCATTGACCTGACCCAGGCACTCTCAGGGCCGTTCGTCACATTGGTGCTAGCTGAACTTGGCGCTGACGTCATCAAAGTCGAAAACCCTGATGGAGGTGACATGGCGCGAAACAACACCCCTTATCTCGGGAGAGATGGGCTCACGCTTATACGTCGGAGCGAGGATGACTTGTCGCTTGCGGCGCTCAACCGACTTCGCGGGAAGAAAAGCATCACTCTCGACCTAAAACATCCGCAGGCTGCAGAGGTCTTTTCCGATCTGGTGCGCCATGCCGACGTCGTGGTTGAGAACTTCAGTGACGGTACAGCCGATCGTCTCAACGTTGGCTACTCCATGGCTCGGCAGGTAAACCCAAAGATAATCTACTGCTCAATAAATGGCTATGGTAGAGGGGCTGAATCTGGAGCCCGTGCAATGGATGTAATAATTCAGGCTCTCAGTGGGGTCATGCTCACCAGTGGCGGGGCAACCGATCCTCCGATCAGACTCGGTGTTCCCGTAGCAGATATGATAGTACCGCTATGGGCGACTATCGGAATTATGTCGGCGCTTTACCACCGAGAACAAACCGGCCAGGGCCAGCATGTCGATAGCTCAATGCTAGGTGCACTGACCTCGCTAGTGGCAACTGAAGACTGGGACGCACTCGAAGAACTCGGTCAACCATTACGTTCTGGGCCAACGCTTCCCCGCCTTGCACCATGGGGCCTATTTAGGTGTGCCGACGGCTGGGTCTCGCTCGTCGCGCCTCGTGACAAGTTCGTCTCACTCCTTTTTGAGACTATGGGCCGGGCCGAACTAATTGCAGATCCACGGTTTGCCACGCGAGATTCCCGAGTGAAAAATGAATCTCAACTAACGGAGGAAATCGAGTCATGGACCGGTGCTCTGCCAGTCTCCACGGTTGTCGAGATGCTCGCCAAGGCCGGTGTTCCATCGGCACCTGTGAGAGATCCAAAAACCGCCATACGTGACCCTCGCGTAGTTGCCAGGTCGGAGACTGTACCAGTAAACCATCCGGTCCTGGGAACGTTCGAGCAATACCGGACCGCAGGTATCCCGGTCCACTTTTCCGATGCTATCGTCGGCAACAGTGGGCCTGCGCCAAGACTTGGTGAGCACACCACAGAAATACTCTCAAGCATCGCTGGCTACTCATCCGAACAGATTGCGGCACTTCGACAAGCACGGGTGATCTAAAACCGAACTTCAGTTCCGAATCGGACCGCCAAAAAGTGTTTCTTTTGAAACCCGACCTTCACACCAGCCATTATGGTTGCAATAGATCACCTTCAATCAGCTAGCAAAAGTTCTCCATCCATCCACCGGCCGACATAAAAGCGAGATCAACTGACTGGAGATGTGCTGAAATGCTTCTATGTCGGGTGGCGGAAGTGTGGCACATCCTCTGAAGCTATCCAATACCCCACAGTGTCTTGTACCCAGCGACGTATGCATTTCCGTAAACGCTAGCCAAGTTGGTAAGGTTGGCACCTGCAAGGCTGGACTTGTCCAGGTACATGATTGGAACCGTTGGATCTCCAGGCTGCATGCCGCTCATAGCCCTCAAAGCCTGGTCCATGGCTTCCCAGCCGGCCCATGGTGACGCAAGTCCGGGATCCGCTAGGAACACCGGGCCTTTTTGCACCAGTCCGAGAGTTCCGGCGCTCGAGCCGTCGGATGAGATTACGAAGACCTTACCGGCTGCTCCTGCCTGGCTCACGCCTGCTGATGCAAATATCCCAATTGTGTCCACTACGGGAAACACGTAGTTCAATGAAGGATTAGCAAGAATCAACGATGATACGGCACCCGCCGTCTTTGTCGGCCAGTTCTGAGGCTCTATATCTTGAGTAGTGATAATCTTGCAGTTTGTGCACTGCTTGAACACAGAGCTGATGCCGCTGAGCACGGCAGGCGATATGGGGTTGTCAAACGTGATCTCTGCGGCATTTACCGGTCCCCCGTTTGCATTCACGATTGCCGTGTCCGCCATCAAACGGCCAAGCTCGTTGTAAGAGGGTGCAGAACCGCCGTACATCCCTTGACCAAATCCCTGATTAGGCGCTGTCGGGTCAGGTTGACCGGTATTCACCCCGATCACAGGAATGTGTGCAGCGTTTGCCGCCGATACAGACGATGGCACAAGTGAGGCTGCAACGCCGACGAGGATGATCGCACCCACCTTCTGGTTGATGCCCTGTTGGATTCCCTGCTCGATTGTGCTGACGGTAGATTGTCCGTTGAAAACAGCTACATTTACGCCGAGAGCCTGACCGGCGGCTTGGATCCCTTTCGTGATTTCCACGAGGGCATTAGACACGGTGTCATGGTCAACAACCATGACAGTCTTGCCTTTAAGTTTTGACGCGTCCACTGGCGGGCCAGGAGCCTTGAAGACGGGCTGTGTACTGTATTTGGCTATCTCAGCTTTAGCCTGAGATACAAGGCTCGCCGACGAGACAGCAGTCGTGCTGGCGCCCGACGTTGCCGCCGAAGAGGTAGAAGTCTGAGTCTTAGTTGTAGTTGAAGTCGTGCTGCTTGAGCTACCACACGCTGCAGCGAGTAATGACATTACAGAAAGTCCACCCAGCACAACCAGGGATCTTCTTTTAGAAGAATTCATTTCCCCCATCCTTTGATTCACTAGTTGGTGCGGTTCCCCTAAACAAATTCTGTTCCGAGTGGTCCATCACCGATTCCTACCTAAGAATTGAACCGCCCAAGAGCGGCATTCCTTGAGTCGGCGCCGCGTCTCATCTTTCGACTAAATACTAAATAAGCGCCAGCTGGCGCAACCTGCCTCGAGCCCAAACAAGAATTCCACGGGCCGACCAAAATGACCGTCCAATTTATTAGTTCTTCCCCCTCTTGACCAAAAGCTACCTAACTATAACGCGATTTCTTTCACCGGTACAAAATCGCTCTTGAAAATTCCTACAGGCGAAAAGGTGCTTGGCAACGCCATGCTTTTTTGAAGCAGTTAATCAAATCCAATTCAATTCCATGTCCCTGGGAAAACTATGGTAGAAATCTTTCTAGCTGACAGTGGATCCGCTGTCTTCAGTGGACACCAGGGGGAGGTCCGTATGGGGTTCTTCGACGAGTATCAGGGTTCTACGTTTGGTCTGAACTGGAGAGTCTCTCCTCGCAAATTCCAGGTCGAGATTGAGGAACATGCAAAAATACCAATGACAGATGGCGTCATGCTTGATGCCATCATATTTCGTCCCCGGGACAGTGGAAGATTCCCTGCTCTTCTCGGATTTCACTGCTACAATCCCATGGCACAGGTTGGGCCAATCAAGCCCACTGCCATATCCACTGCGCAGTGGCGCCATGCTGGTCAAGAACGCACCAATGCATCTATCGAAGCAGGAGATCCCCGCTTTTTTGCCCAACGAGGCTATGTGCATGTGATCTGCAATGCTCGAGGCACAGGTCAGTCGGATGGTCTGTGGCATGCATTCGGCCCTCAGGAGGTCGCCGACTGTTACCAAGTAATTGAATGGATGGCGTCTCAGCCATGGTGCGACGGAAATGTTGGCATGTTTGGCGTATCCTATTTCGCCCGCATTCAATATCTCGTGGCACAGCTGCAACCACCATCCCTCAAGGCCCTGTTCTGCCCGTGGGCGGGAACCGATTACTATCGCGACACTATTTATCGCGGCGGAATCCTGTCTTACAAATGGCCAGTCGGTTGGAGCGAGACGTCACTTTATTACGCTAATTGCCGACCTTATAACCATACTCTGGCGGAAGTTGGCGAAGAACGCTACCGTGAACTTTTAGCGGAACGGCTCGAAGACGAAGATATCCGCGCAGTTCCCGAGCTGGTCAAAATTCTCGAGACACCTGAGCAAGGTGTCCATCCATTCGTGGTGGATCTATTGCTCCACCCCACATGGGGAGAGTTCTGGGAAGTTCGGGCTATCAACTACGACAAGATAGAGGTCCCCGCTTACGCAGGTGCCGATTGGGGAATCTATGGCCACCACCTCTCCGGAGCATTCCGGAGCTGGGAGCGGCTCAAGACTCCTAAGAGAATGCTGGTCGGTCCGCCATACTATCTTGACCGCCCTCTCTATCAGCTGCATTTTGAGGCATTGCGGTGGTTTGACCAATGGCTCAAAGGCATCGACACCAAAATCATGGAAAGAAAACCGGTTGAACTTTTCATCATGGGAGCCAACACATGGAAAGAAGCTGACCAGTGGCCCCTGCCAGAGACCGAATTCACTCCTTTTTATCTCCATGAGGATGGCGTGCTGTCTGAACGAGAGCACTGGGCCTACGAGGGAAGCGACTCGTTCGAAGACTCGCCTTGGATGCGCGGAGAACTCACCTATTCAACGCCACCACTTGTGGAAGAGACCGAGATCGTCGGTCCTGTGATGCTGAAACTTTATGCCGCCACCACTGATATTGACATAAATTGGAACATCACCCTTTTAGCCATCGACCCTGCGGGCGACCATCAAGTCCTTACAAAGGGATGGCTCAAGGGATCACATCGCGAATTCGACATGAGCCAGTCCAAACCTTGGGAGCCAATCTACACCCACCGCAAATCTGACCTTTTGGCTCCAGGGGATATCTACGAGTTCGCGATCAAGATAATACCCACTGCATTCCGATTTTCCCGAGATTGGAGGATTGGAATACGAATCAGCGGTGCTGACGCAGTCCCGCGGAATCCGCAGGAACTTATGGGAGTCGGAAGTCTCACCCGTGCACGCATTTCACGCATAACGGTGTTCCACAACTCCGAACACCCGTCTTATCTGCTCCTCCCGGTCACTGCCGGGAACAGGGTCAACACCTACTTTTCGGGAGGAAAATGGCCCGCTCGCGCATAGATCAGTTGGTTTTGCAAAAGCAAGAGCGTATCTAAAAACGCGAATCGATCAAAACAACCCACTACAAACACCGTCATCGGAGGGTCGAAGTTGGCTACACGCGAAGATGTGAAAGAGCTAGCGGAAAGCTGCAGGAACTGGGGGCGTTGGGGACCGAATGACGAACTTGGAACTCTCAACTTCGTCACCCCGCAAACCGTCATAGCAGCAGCGTCGGAAATTCAAAGTGGACAGGTGCTCTCGCTTTCAATACCATTTGGCCCTTCCGGGCCGCAGCACGGGCGAGACGGCAGATTCAACCCAATCCATTTGATGCTTGCGACCGGAACCGATGTTGCAACCGACTATCAACAAGCCCGGGGAGGCGGCTTCGCAGACGATGTCGTTATCATGCCGCTCCAGTGTGCAACTCAATGGGACGGTTTAGGCCATATCTATTATGAGCAAAAGATGTGGAACGGATACGACGTTGAATTGGTCGGCTCACAAGGGGCAAAAAGAAACGCTATCACCGCATTCAAAGACCGGCTGGTGGGACGAGGGGTTCTTGTCGACGTACCGCGCTTCAAAGGTGTCGACAGCCTCGCACCGGGTGAGAGGATAACTGCAAAAGACTTAGAAGAAACGCTGGCGAAAGAAGGGGTACAAATCCGACAAGGCGACTTTTTGCTCGTCCGGACTGGGCAGTTAGGGCGCTGTCTAACGGAAGGATGGGGCGACTACTCGGGAGGAGATGCGCCGGGTCTGGCACTCGATACCTCTGCTTGGCTTTATGCTTCTGAAGTTGCAGCAGTGGCTACTGACACGTGGGGGGCGGAAGTTCGGCCTAACGAAGTCCCGGACATGTACCAGCCGTGGCACCACGTAGTCATCCCCAACATCGGTCTTGTTGTAGGAGAGATTTTCAATCTGGAAGGACTGGCACAGGCGTGCGCGGAAGATGGGCGCTACACGTTCTTCCTTTCTGCACCTGCACTGCCGCTCGAAGGGGCGGTAGGAAGTCCCGTAAACCCGCTCGCAATTCGTTGAACTCCCGGTGCCTCTTAGTGGTTGAAACACATCACAACACAAGGCTCCCATATAGGAGCTGCAACTTGAGCACCTGCGCCTTACTTCTTTGAACTAAGCTTCAGTTGCCGCAGCCGAACTCGACCGCCCGTTTGCAGCACGGCAGTTCGATAGATACGAGCCGCGAAAACAGCAACGAAAATAGTGCAAACTATACAAAGCACGACCGACAAAAGGAACTGCCACCAAGTCGCGTCTCCGAACCCGACCAAGGTCGGCATTGCAAAGGGTGCAGTAGGCGGTATGTACGCAAGTACCTTCACTAATAGCGAAGCCCTACCGGAGCTGACTCCAATCAGAGACACGATGTAGCCAATGATTAGAGGGACGCCCAACGGCAGTGCCAAGCTTTGGACTTGATCCTGGCGTTCTGCCATAGAGCCAGCTGCCGCATATACCCAGCTATAAAATGCATACCCGAGAATCAGCCAAAGTAGTGTAGCTGCTACAACGAGCGGAGCAGTACCCCTCACAAGACTGGAGCCGACGGCTGTACCGAGCACCAGTGCAAATACTACAAGTCCTGCCGCCTGCGCGAGCGCAACTGCGCCGATTCCCATCACCTTGCCTGCAAGTAGTTGAATAGGGCGCACCGTAGAGAGAAGCACTTCTACAACGCGGCTTTGCTTCTCTTCCATTACTCCCATGAGTGTCCACGTCAGGTATTGGTTGAGCACGATAAAGATCAGGATGATGCCTAGCAGCGCTGTGGTTTCTGAAGTTGTCGTCCGTGCCTTTTTTGGTTTGACGCTCTCGATAGGTAGCGGCTTCGCTCCAGCCAAAATGGCTGCTTGTCCAGATGTCAAGGCTGCTTGAGTATAGGCGTGTTGTTCCCCCAGGCTAACTGATAGCTCTTCTACAAAGCGCGCACCTGGTGACGTGTCAGATGCCGAAATGGGATTCTCAACGATTATCGTCTTGGTCCCTTCCAGAACCATGGCAACTCGGCCAGAAGCGAGATCTGCGTGTGCCTGAGCCATATCTGGCTCACTGATCAGCACTACACTTAATCCGACCTCCTTTGCTAGGTTAGAGAGCCCTGTATTCAGCGCTGCCGAACCTTCTACCACGCCAACGCTTTCGCTCTGCGTTGTGCCTCCGTGAATCGTCGGAATCACGATTGCGGCAGCTACTACTGCGAAGAGTATGGCTGTCACAACACGGAATATCTTGCCGCGAAGGCGTTCTCGAATTTCTCTTGCGGCCACGAGTCCGGTGTCGCCGAGAAACCTTCGATCGCGCTTTGAATTAGTTGCTCGAGAAAGTGGTGAAAATAACAGCTTCTTTCGCCGGCGAAAACCTAGACGTATGATGACTATGAGCACTAAGGCAGCAATGATAACTGGGGCGTGATTCACCTGGACACTGCCTCCCGAAACACCTCTGAAAGACGGCGCCTTTCGAAGACGAACTTGGTGACCCGACCAGCTGTACGCGCGGCATCCAAAACGACGTCGCTTTCCGCGGAGTCTTCAAGGATAAGGCGAATCTCGCCACCTTGAATCTCAGAAACGGTAACCCCGGGTATGGTCTGTGCCCAGGCTCCTTGGCGGTCCCCCTCAATCCGGATGGCGAGGCGTCGTGCCCCTTTGGTAGCAAGTTCGTCGACAGTCCCACTCACTACTAGGCGCCCATGATCAACGATGGCCACTGATTCACACAAGTCCTCCACCAGGTCAAGCTGGTGGCTAGAGATCAGAACGCAGCGTCCCGCTTTTGCCTGGTCAACTAAGACTTGGCCGATGACATCGATTGCAGTAGGGTCCAGTCCAGCGAGAGGCTCATCGAGCACAAGCACTTCTGGGTCATGCACAAGCGCTGCTGCCAGTTGGACACGCTGCTGGTTACCGTGTGACAGTGTCTCAACCTTACTTGTTGCGCGATCCGCAACCTCCAAGCGCTCCAGCCACAGTTTCGTGGCGGACCTAGCGCCAGCAGCCCCCAACCCGTGAAGTCGGCCAAGGTACTCCACCTCCTCTGCTACAAGCATGTTCGGGTAGAGCCCTCGCTCTTCAGGCATGTATCCGAACCGGCGTCGTTCAGCGGGTCCTACCAAAGCTCCATTCCACCTTACAGATCCGCTTTCCAAATCAGTTAGGCCGAAGATGGCCCGCATGGCGGTGGTCTTTCCTGCCCCATTTGGCCCTAGAAAACCTACAACCTCGCCGGAGGGGACGCTAAAGCTGAGACCGTCGAGTGCCGTCACCGCACCAAATCGACGGGTCAGGCCGTGGAGTTCGAGGATACTGCTCACAAGGCTGTTCCTTAGAGTTTTGACTTCCCATGAATACAGGTACATGCTATCGACTGCACCATCAAGCCTCCCAGCAGAGTGGGAGCAATAAAGATTCCGCCAACCTGAAAAAGCCGGAGGAATTGCGGCGCCTGAAATTTAGCTGAAGTTTGTTGCCATGTTCAAGTTAGCTCTAATGACAACAGGTTTAGTTAGATGCGAGTTTTCAAGATCTGAAATAGGGAAATAGTCCCCTCTGACAAAAACAATCCGGTGATTGACTAGTTGGCTTTTGGTCGATAGATATTCAAAATGACCATTTGATATTCAGCGGGCAAGCGTAAACTGGCCTACTTTTGGAAGAGCGAAATTGCCTAGTTTTCAAAGAGCGCTGACAATATCTGCTTCTATAGCTGGCGGGGGAGGGCTCGAACCTCCAACCTCCTGATCCAAAGTCAGGCGTTCTGCCGGTTGAACTACCCGCCAATCGACAAAAAGATCCTA
>JAJYVK010000288.1 GCA_021792075.1 Actinomycetes bacterium
CAGCCACATAAAGTGAGTCGCCTCGTTTGCCTCCCAAAAGGCCGGTGGGTCAGGACCATGTGATCGCGACTGGGCTGCGGTCGTAAATAGCCTGCTCCACCCGATTAGGCAATCGCAAATTATCTACGAGTCCAGTCGTTCGCCCTCTTCAGACCGACGTGCTCTGAATTGCCAAGCACAGCTCCACTTCGTTTGAAGCGGCTTATTGACCGGGATGCTCCTTCTCTGTGCGGCACACCACTCTGCCTAGCCCCCGTCCGGGTCACCGGACCGTGCCCGTCCCCGTCCTTCTCCACAGAAAGGTTTCGTCGAGCTTGTCTCGGCTTGGCGTCGGCTTTGGTCTTCGTCAGGGCCCGGCACGCCAAGCCTACATCGCGGCTTGCGATCCGGTACCTTTAATCGATGAAGCCCTACCCCGAGTCAAGCTAGTAGCTGAGCTTCAGCGCGAATTCAAGAATCCTCGGGTCCCCTGCGCTCGTCACTTGGCCATAGTCTCCATCGCCAAGCCCTGTATCGACGCTTTCAAAGTTTGGCTTATTTGCGACGTTGAAAGCCTCCGCGCGAAACTGCGTCGCGAAGCGGTTCTTAACCATCCACGTCTTAGCAAGTGTCACGTTGAACGATGTATATCCTGGCCCGCGGATGGTTCCATTGCTTGCATTTCCGAAGAATCCATAAGGAGGCGCTGCAAATCCATTCGTATTAAACCATTCACCCAGCTTTCCAACCTTGGAATAAGGCAGAACTTGATTTGGGCGAATCGCCAGACCGGCCGTGCTCAGATCGTTTGCAGGGCTCATTGCAAATCCGCTTTGATGCAAAGCTAATCCCGAGAATGCCCAGTTTCCGAGGACGTTCCTCAGAATCATCGAGCTAGCACGGTTGAAGAACGGCAAATTGTAGACCCAAGTCGACGAAATGTCATTTGTAAAGTCGTAGGACGGAGGCCCATACTCCGCATGGAAGTCACGCATGTTCTGTGCTGGAACGCTCTGCGATGTCGTATTTCCAGCTCCGTGTGCTCCAATGGTAGCGAGCGCCTTTTGGTATGTATAGGCAAGCGTGAACTGCAACGCACTGCCCCTATATATCAGGGACGATTCCAGTGCGTTGTAATTCGAAGTCCCTTCATCGTACTCATCATACATATAGCTATAGCCTTGATACGGACGAGTATGATCTTCAGACGCGATGCCGGCATTGATGCACGGATCAAATTGATACGAGGATGAAGCAGATTGCCCGGGCGCCAGACACCCACTCGTACTTGGCGCCGTCACTGGTAACGCGAAGTTACCATCGTATCCACCCTGGAACGTCATAAGGTGACGCCCTTGGCTTCCTGCATAGGCTACCGTTGCGACCATATTCGGAATGATCTGGTGCTCGACGGATAGACTGTAACTCTGTATCTGCGTCGGCACGAAGCTAAGTGGTACATTATCAAGGGTTTGGGTCGTTGGAGCAGCAGCAGCTCCAATCGTTCCGTTGTCAAGCACGCTGTTCAAAACATTCGCCTCTTCGTTGTAAGGAGGATTTTGGCCAAATGCGTCGTACATCTGCTCCAGAGGAATTCGGGTATAACCGATCCCGTATCCGCCGCGCACAGACGTCTTCCCGTCTCCGAAGACATCATAGGCAAATCCAACTCTCGGTCCGTAATTTGCCTTGTCTGGGGTAAAGAAGCCGCTGGAAACACCATTTTTCCCTGCGTATTCCAGTCCATTCAGCGTGTTTGCAACCGTTCCAGAGGCGGTCAGCGGTTGGTTCTCGGCGTTCACGACGAGCGAACCGTTAATGTTTGTAACGGGGGCATCCAATGAGTTGTACAACGCTGGGTTAAAGCTCGTGACCTGATCTCCGCTGACGGTGTCGTTGGAAAAGTACACCCAATGCAAGCCAATATTTAGAGTCAACCGCGGTCGCACTCTCCAATCGTCTTCACCATACAGATCGACTTCACGATAGTGGAAGTTGCCCAGCTTCTGCGTGCTTGCCTGCGAGTATGAACTATCGAGCCCCAACAGGAAGTCCGCAGCGGGATCTCCGGTATGAACCCCGTCAAAAGTAAATGTGCCTTGCGGATTTGTGAAGACATTCTGACGCTTAATTCCAGCTATGTAGAGAGCTCCGGCCTGGAATACATGGTTCTTATGTACCCAGCTTACGTCATCCTCGACAATGCCTTCCCCGTCAGATGCTGTAATCGGCTCCGATCCGACCCCGAAACCTGACCAGCCCTCGGATATATTGACATTTGGCATTCTGTCCAGACTGGGGGCATTAGGAAATGCCTGAACAATCGAGACGCCAGATGGCAGGGTGACGGGCGTTGTCGGGTTAATGCGTGGCTTGTCATAAGTTTCGGCCACTGAAGCGGTGTTGACCAAATTCGGTGTGATGGTGGACTCAACTCGAATCAGCGCATTGAGTGCCGGGGTGTAGAAGGCGTCCGTATACGTGCTGTATGGTGTTCCGTTCCAAGCGTCATAGGGGAACCCATTCAGGACCTGCTCATACATCAGGCGGCCTGTCAAAAGATTGTTATTATTGATGTTGTGGTCGATGCGATCCACATAGTCAAGCTGGTGCGTGATCAGATTTCCTTGATTTATGTAGTTTAGAAATCCGTATGCCGCATTATTAGGAAGAGGGCTGTAAGTATTAATGAGAACCATCGCTACCGGGTCGAGGCAAGCAGGATTCAGTGAAGTCGGTCCAGTAATACAATTGGTTCGGCCCTCGGATGCAAGCAATGCCGTACTACTTGGGTCTAGCGTAAGGGGCGCTTTCAATGTTGGGTCGGTGCTGAGATTCCCGGTCCGCATAAGCGAATTAAAGACAGCGCCACGCGCCACCTGACCGGCGGAGATCGTATACCATTGATTTGAAGCGAAGAAGAAGGTCTTCTTGCTGCGGTCTGTGTTGTACAGTTTCGGAATGATGAGCGGACCCCCGAACGTAAATCCGTAAATGTTCTGGTGGAGCGCCTGTGTGGACGTAGAAAAATAATTGTTTGCATCAAATGCGTTATTGCGAAGGTAGTCCCATGCCGTACCGTGAAATGTGTTTGTTCCGGACTTGGTCGCTACAACTACCTGTCCAGAACCGGCAAACCCATATTTCGCGCTGTAGTTATCTGTGAGCACGCTGAACTCTTGGATTGTGTCCACGATCGGAAGGATGTTGATATTCGACAGGTTCCCGGAGTTCATATCGTAAACGCCGTCGATCGTGTAGGTTGTGTATTCGACTGAATTGCCGTTTACAATCAGCGTCGTTCCGCCCTCCAGGCCACCCCCATTCAACGCATCTGCACCGGCGGTGCTAGCGACGCCAGGGATCCCGATCGCCATGGTTTGGAAGTTGCGACCATTCAACTGCAGATTGTCGATCTGCTTGCTGTCGATGGTTGAGCCGAGCTCGGAGGTCTCGGTATTCACCGCTTGTGCTGTTGCCGACACCGTTACTTCAGTAGATGTACTACCGACGTTGAGGGTGATGTTATTTCCTCGACGCTCTCCAGGATTCAGAAGAATGTGCTGAATGATGCTCTTCTTGAAACCAGGGGCGCTGACGTCAACGTTATAAAGGCCCGTTGTCAGACCTTCATCGGAGTAAAAGCCTGAATTATCCGTCTTCAACGTCCTGCCAACGCCAGTCTGCTCATTTGTGATAGTAAGGGTAGCGTTGGGCACGACGGCACCCGTGCTATCCTTCACGGTCCCTGTGATCGCCCCTAATGATGATTGTGCGTAGGCAGCCTTCCCTGCCACCGCCAGAACGACTAGCAGGAGAAAATGTACGATCTTTGAAGCTCTTTGCGGTATAGCCATTTC
>JAJYVK010000289.1 GCA_021792075.1 Actinomycetes bacterium
TTCCGTGGAGCCGCCTCCGGGAATTTCGAGGACATAGGTATCCAAAAAGTCCCCACGCCCTGCCACCAGGGCTATCGCTCCGTTTACTCCCAGCCTCGACCAGGGCTTGACATCCATATGCAAAAGGTCGAAGCCGAACCCCTCGTTTACCGGAATGCCCTCATTTTGCGCCCATTCGAAATAGGGATCTATCAGGATGCGCGGCTCACTCATGTTTTGTCTCCCCCTCAGAGCTGAATCTGTTGACCTCGTCGGTCGACGTTTTGTATCGCCTAGTCTGCTCCAAAAAGCCAGACAAATCAAGGAGGTCGGCTATCCCGGGCGGGCTCGCCAGCGCAGTTGAAAGCCTGTCAATCTCACCACTTGAGACTGCCGACAAGGCACTGCGGCAGGCTTTACATCCGCTGGGTTGCTAGCTTTGACCGGTAAAGAGATAAATTGAGGTGCTTGGATGGTACTTACGATCTTTGGGGTTTTTGTGCTCGCATCGATGATGATCTTCTACGCCTTGGAGAATCGTCACCGGCACTTTGTGCTGGCGTTTGCCGTTTCGTGTATTCTGAGCGGGCTCTACGGCTTCGTCTCCGGCGTCTGGCCCTTTGGCGTCGTAGAGTTGGTCTGGTCTGTCATCGCCTTCAGGAGGTGGAGGAGTTCCGTGGTCGTGGGGGCGTAGCGCGTTCTCTGGGTGGTGGTTGGCTAGCAGCGGTAGCAGTCCGGCGCTCAGCTCTGCTCACATGGGCGTCGTGTGAGGCGGCAGGGTTGTCGAGGTGGTAAGGTCCAGCGCATGAGATCACGGGGGATAGGGCGCTTCTTCGCGGCTGCACTCATACCGCTGCTCGGCCTGGTCGCTGCTGGATGCGGGGGCTCGCACCTGGCAACGTCGACTTCGAATACGACGCTTGTCACAGGCACGGCGCGAGCTACTTCGTTTGCGGGCGCTGGATGTCCCCTAGGCGCTTACTCAGCATTGAGCTCACAGGAGATGAAACAGTCAATGGATGGAGCTATATCTGGCTGCTTCAGGGTTGCTGCGCTCAGTCCAGGCCATTATTCGGTGGCAATCGAGGCAGTCCTAGCTCCAAGGACGGCGGCTTCAGACAAGAGTTTTTCAGCGCCGAGCGGTACAGATGCTGGGCCTTTGGTCCGGTTGAAGCTTTCCCCTGCTGAAGGAGGCCCCGGCTCGCTGGTCGAGGTGACTGGTTTGCTTTCTGCCCCTCCACAGAAGAAGCCAGCGAGTGTTCAACTTTGTTGGGATGGGTGCAAGAGCGGACTCGACTACGAGGGGGTTCCCATTAGATGGGTGAGTCCGACGGAGTTTTCCGCTTCGATGATCATCCCTGCGGCGCCCTGGCTCATGAGTGGGGGAAATCGCGTAGCTCCACTTGCCTCAGGCAATTACAAGGTCTCTGTCGCGTGTGTCGCTACGATCTCCGGATGCGGTCTCGCCGGTTCAGAGGGCTCGAGCACCTTCCATCTCGATGTGGGTTCGAAAATCACGACGTGGTGTCCCGGCACTGCTGATTGCGCTCGGTTAACGGCATCGCCGACCGCGGTGCTTCCTGGAGATGTGGTGAAAGTGACCGGATATGCTCCTCTCCAATCGATCATCGGTTCAAACCAGCCGTACCAGTTCGAGTTGAAGATTGCGCCAGGAGTTCCTTTGTCGGAGGAGGTCAGCTATTCCCGGAGCCCAAAGGGCGGCACGACAGTTCTCATGGGTCACGGGGTATTCACAGTTGGGACTCCGCCTTCATGGGCCAGCTTGGGGAAGGTAACTCCTGGTACAACGTTATCTGATGGTGGGTTATCGATTTCGCAAAATCCTGCGAATCCTGGCCTGGTAGTCTGGTGCAGCCAAGGCCAGATTGAGGTTATCGGGCCAAACGGGAGCCAGGGGATCTCGACGGAGGCTGCAGCGAGGGAGCTTGCGTCGCTAGGATACGGTCTTATGGGTGCCTCTGCGCCAAGGTGCGGTTCCGTGGCGCTCGCCGATGGCGGATCCGTTGGCAAAATTGTGCTCGCCTCGTTTCTTGTCGCACCGAACTCCGGAGCGCCACCTTTTGTGAGCGTAGCCCTGCAGACCTTCGACGGGGGAGCGACGTGGAAGCTGATACATACGCCTGTCGGTGTCCAGGCTTCGGGCTTCGCAGGATTTAGATACCACGGTAGCTCCGTGCAGGCACTATTTGCCCCGATGACATCCAAGACAAGCGGGGTCTACGACGCGACTGGTACGCCTTTGGTTGAGACGCTGAAGAGCGGTCAATCAAGCTGGGTTGCTGGACGTCTTGGGTGTGCGTTGCGGGGGTCCTGCGTCACCTTCGGATCGTACATTCCCGGCAACTGCGCCATGAATGGAAGCACCCAGAGCATTTTCTATTCAAACGACCAAGGCGCTACTTGGCTCCGCCCTTCGTGGCCGGTTCAGGTACAGGCATGCTGGCCCAGCGAACTTCTCTCCATCTCTTTACGACAAGAGCTCCTCGTATCCTCGGGATCTCAGTATTTCGTTCGTGAATCTGTCGATGGGGGGGCAAGTTGGAAGGACATTGGCATCCCTCCGATTCCTGGCGCCAGCCCAGGGAGTGGATTTTCCGGGTCGAGTGCAGAACTGCAGATGCTAACCAACGGGTCGCTACTTGTCACAGGTCAGCGCGGGAGTCGGTATCAATGGTACCTGTTGCCGCCCGGATCGCACAACTGGTGCTCGCTAAAGGGTCTTCCGGCGGGAATTCAGAGGTCGGCACGCTTCGTGCCGGTGCGTCAGGTTGGAGACGCACTCTACTGGATTCCACCAACGAACGGATCCGCCGCCGTCTTGCACAGCGTACCCGTTGCCTCGGTCAAATGCTGAGGCGCTTTCCATTGCCTGTAAGGTTTGCTAGTTGATTAACAGATTGGGAAAGTCTTCGCCTGGCACCGCGTGGCTGAATCGGTATCCCTGTCCGAAAGGGCAGCCGATCTCCAAGAGCCTTTCTACCTGTGCGTGGGACTCAATGCCTTCGGCAACCAAGGTGAGATGTAGCCGATTCGCCATATTGACAATAGCCTCGATTGTGAGCTGGCTCTTGGTTCCGAGCTGATCCGTAAATGACTTGTCGATCTTGAGTATGTCTACTGGGAGAGTGGTAAGCATGCTGAGCGAGGAGTATCCAGTTCCAAAGTCATCAATTGCAATGAGTACCCCGAGATCGGAGAGCTTGTGAATAATCTGATTTGCGGCGCTTGAGTCGCTGAGGAACGCTGACTCAGTTATTTCTATGGAAAGTCTCTGGCTGTCCAGTCCGAAATCGTCCAGTGCAAGGCCGATGTCTCTGATGATCTGATCGGACCGGAGCTGCACTCTGGAGACATTGAAGTGCAGGCTGAAGCTTTCATCCACCACCCCCGCCTTGACCCAGGCGGCCAGTTGGCGCGAGGCTTGACGCACCACCCAGCTCCCAATTGGGATTATCATTCCTGTTTCTTCTGCCACCGGGATGAAGTCATCAGGATTGACTGTGCCCCGATCAGGATGATTCCACCTCATCAGAGCTTCTGCTGAGACGATCCGATTGGTCCTCATGTCGACTATCGGCTGAAATTCGAGATGGAACTGTTGTTCTCTCAGTGCCCGGGTCAGATCATCTTCTAGCTGCAAGCGCTTTTGAGCGGCGGTCTTTTGCCCTTTGTCGAAAAAGGTTATTTTCGACTGGCCGGATGTCAGTCCCATGAGAAGCGCGCTATTTGCCCTCTGTAACAGAGTTTCGGCGGTCATTCCTGGTGTTGCGAAGGAGACCCCGAATGTGGCGTTGGTCCCAGCTGCTTTAGTTTCAATGTATACAGGG
>JAJYVK010000290.1 GCA_021792075.1 Actinomycetes bacterium
CCTACGGGTGTCACGTCGGCTGCAGGACCCGGCAAGGGATAGGGATCCGCATATTGGCTTGGCGATGAAGGGTGTGATGAGCGGTGAATAAGTCCGAGGTCGAAAAGCTATTTGCGGTTCAGGATCTGGACTTCAGGCTGCAGGCTATAAAACGACGGCTCGCCGGTTTTGATGAGAGTTCAGGTGCCAAGGCCATCGCGGATGAGCTGAGGTCGTTGAAGCTCGCTTTGAAGGAGTTGAACGCGAACCTAGATGGCCTTGTCAAAAGGAGAGATGAGCTGGAAGAGCGTTCTCGGTCGTTGATGGCAAAGGTGAAGAACATAAAGGCCAAGGAGATGAGCGGCGCCATCTCGCATCGTGACTTAGCCACGACCGAGGGGGAGATCTCAAGCCTTGAACTGCAACGCTCTGATCTGGAAGACCAAGAGATGGAGGTCCTGACAGAAATCGAAGAGCTGGAATCCCCGGTTCTCGAGGTTAAGGCTCGGATTGCTGAGCGTGAGGGGGAGTTGTCAAGGCTCAGGAAAGAGAATTCCGAGATTACCGAGGATCTTGGCATCCAGATTGCAGAGCTTGACACACTGCGTTCGGAGTTGTGCAAATCCATAGATCCTGCTCTTCTCAAGATGTACACCGACGTTTATGCTCGGGTTGGCTCAGTCGCTCTCGCAAAGGTTGAGAATGGCAGCTGTCAGGGCTGCCGGCTCAGACTTTCCGCTTTGGAGATAGAGAACGTGAAGCGCTTGCTGTCCGGGGAGTTCTCGCGTCCCCCTACCTGCGAGCAGTGCGGCAGGATCCTTTACATGTAAGCGTCGAGTTGGCCTGTAGGCGGGGTTCTGTCCGGTAGATCTCTCTACTTGGGTGGCCATCCATCTATGCGGCCTACCAGGAGTTTGATCATTGCTGATCTGGCGGGCAACCGAACTCCATTTGGCCTTGCTCCTGGTGGGGTTTACCGAGCCATAAAAGTCGCCTTTTATGCTGGTGCGCTCTTACCGCACCGTTTCACCATTGCCATTTCTGGCTGTTTGCTTTCTGTGGCACTTTCCTTCAGGTCGCCCTGACTGGCCGTTAGCCAGCACCATGCCCTTTGGAGCCCCGACCTTCCTCAGGAGCGTCACTCCCGCGGCCACCTGGCCAACTCGACAAGTTAAGTGTAGGTGCCTTTCGGGCCACTGCTGCTAGATCCTTCTGTCACTACCTAGGGATATCGTTGTCCTTGAAAAGTCGTTGGATTGAGGAGTTGTGGGTGAGGATTGCCGCGCTAGGAGATGCTCATGTGGGTCGTTCAAGCTATCCGATCAGTAAAGAGGGCGTAAATGTCCGGGAGAGGGATTTCGAACTCTCCTTTCTCGATGCTGTCGATCTTTTGCTGGCGCAGAATCCCGATCTGATTGTCTTCTTGGGGGATATCTTCGACTTTCCTAGGCCATCCTTTAGGTCCTTTAGAACGGTCCAGAAGGGGCTATTCCGCATCAGAGAGGCGGCTATACCACTTGTTGCAATAAGTGGGAACCACGACACACCGAGGCTTTACGGCACTGAGAGCCCCTATGGGGCGCTACATGACGTGTTCCCAGAATTCGGGCTGATCTACCGGCAGAGTTACGAGTTCTTTGACATCCAGGACGTTCGAGTTCATGGAATCCCTCAGATGCTTTCTGAGGCGGATACCAGAGGGGCTTTGGAGAGCGCGTCTTCGAACAGAAGCATGAGCAGCGTCAATCTGGTCGTTACACACCCTAGAGTGAAGCAGCTTGCTCCATCTCATGCTGACATAAACGAGATCGAGCTGGATGTCGAAGAGATCAAGGGAGACTATGCGCTTCTAGGTCACTACCACTTCCATGCCAAAGTCAAGGAGAACATTTGGTATGTGGGTTCCACCGATACCTTCTCTTTCGGGGATAGTCCGGAGTTGCCTAAAGGAATCGTGGTGCTTGACACAGATTCCCGAGAGTGCTTCCACGTAGTCTTGGAAAATCGAAGGCCTCTCGTTGATCTTGGCTTCGTCCCGGCGCTAGGTCTTGGTCCAAAGGAGTTGGAAGGGCTCATCGAAAAGCAGCTTGACGGTTCGCGACCGGATTCGGTGGTGAGGCTGCGTCTCGATGGAGTGGACCCAGCAGCTTACCGCATGGTTGATGCCTCTTTGATAAGGGAGATGAGCAGTCACCTTTTGCACTTCAAATTGGAGCCTCTTTATCTCTCTGCGGCGATGGACACAGAGCTTCCCGAGTTAGAGTCCATGCCAGCCAAGTGGGAACGCTTTGTCGGGTGTCAAGACCTGGTTGAACGAGAGAAGGTCAAGATTTCTGAAGTGGGGATCGAGTACATCAACAAGGCAATCGAGGCCTCATGAGGATCTACCGGATATCGCTCGAGAACTATCGCGTCTTCGAAGACCGCTTAGATCTCGAACTACCCTCTGGGCTCGTCGGAATCTACGGCTCCAACGGCGCCGGGAAGTCGTACCTGATCGAGTCGATCCCTTGGACTCTCTACGGAAGAACCAGAACCTCCGTTCAAGATGTGCGCACCTCTGGAAGCGAGAACGAGTGTTTTACCGAAGTGGAATTTGAGCACGAGGATCACCTTTACCGGGTAAGTCGAAATATATCTGTCCGAGGACTGGTAAAGGCGCGAGTTTGGCTTGACAACGAGCTTGTCTCGGATGGTGTCAAAGAGACAAACCGATTTATCTATTCGACGCTTGGGATGGATGTAGACGCCTTTAGGGCGTCGGTCTTTGCCGAACAGAAGCAGCTCTCAGCCTTTAGTGATTCAAGTCCTGCGGAGCGCCACAAGCTTGTCCTGTCCCTTTTGGGCATCACCCCGTTGGATAAGGCACGAGATCTTGCACGGGCTGATGGGCGCGCCCATCTAGAACAGCTCAAGCTCGCTAGAGCATCCGCTCCAGACATCGGTAAATTTTTGATTGAAAGAGATCAGCTTGCAACTGAGATCAGAGTGGTTCGAGATCGTCTTGACAAGAGGCGTGTGAACGCGGAGTGCTTGTGCCAGCAAGCCGAAGCTGCGGAGGCTGCATTAAAGGCTCTCGACTTTCAAAAGACTGAGAGCGAACGGATAGTCGCTGTTGGCAAGGAGAAGCGCAGACTTTTCGACGAGTTGAGCTCTGAGGTTGGCCGGCTTAGGGAGATCGGTGCCAGACTGAAAGCTTTGGAGGCTGAACTTCAGAGTTCCGCAAATGCCGCGGACAACGTTGGCGAGCTTGAGGCAAAGGCGGCTGACCTGAAGATCATGTTCGACAACGCGTCTCGAATACAAAGGGCCAAAGAGGAGCTTGAATCGTTTGTGGGAGAGTTCGCATGCAGGTCAATTCAAGAGCTGGAGGTTGTTGCCAAAAGAGCGCTGGAAGACCTGGAGCAGATCAACCGGAAAGCCGGAATTCAGCGATCGAGCGTGCGTGAACTAGAGCTGGAGATAGCTTCTTTGACTGCGAATTACGACTCTACTCGCAATTCAATCGAGCTTATGGTGAATTTGGAGTCCGGCTCGAATTGCCCCACCTGCGGACAGAGCCTGGGAGACAGGTTTGGCGAGCATCTAAGCGAGTCCCGCACTCTTCTGCTGGAACAGAGTGCAGCTATACAGGCAAGACAGAGAGAGCTTGGAGTTCAGCGGCTGCAATTGTCATCCACCGAGCAGTTGCAAAAAGAGCTGAGTGACCGACGCATGTCGTTAGAGAGGGTACTTGCTAGAGCGTCAATGTTGAAGCCTCTTGCCGAGACTCATGTTTCAGATGGATTGGAAAGGATCCAGGCTGATTTGTCAACCATTCAGGCA
>JAJYVK010000291.1 GCA_021792075.1 Actinomycetes bacterium
GGCTGTGTTTTGCACGGTATGGTATGGTTATGAGTCCGGTTGTATGGAATTTAAGCAGGCCAGATTGTATGTGGCCTGGACTTTACTGGCTGGCGCAGCCGAGGCTCTTGGAGGTCGTGGAAGAGAGACGTTGTTCAAATGCCACGTGATACGGTGCTTTACGAGCGCGAGCATGCAGAAGCTCTAATCGAGAGATCGCTGAGCTTTGCTATAGCTGGTGAGAGCACCTCACTGTTTCTTGCTGGCGATGCAGGCCTCGGGAAGACCACATTGGTCAACAAGGCTATTTCTTTGGCACGCAATATGGGCTTCTTGATTGGCAGCGCCGCATGTTCTGAGGTGGATTCGCTCCTTCCGTTTGTCATGATCGACAGGTTGTTTGCTGGTTCCAGTGCGGAGTTGTCATATGTCAATGGCCAGGCATCATCTTGGGACATGTTGGGTGCTCGCTACATCGAATTGGTTGACTGGTTGAGGCGCGACAGGCCGGCACCTTTGCTGCTGGTCGTTGACGATCTTCAGTGGTCAGATCCTGATTCGGTCGCCCTGCTGGCGGCGTTGTGCAGGCGAACGGAAAACTTGCCGATCTTCATTCTCGCCGCCACCCGAGGCTGGCCTCCCAGGTCCATGGAACTGGCACGACTGCTTGTGGCGGATGGCTTTGCCACGCTTGAACGTTTGCAGCCACTGTCCGAACAGGCTACCCGTGCGCTGCTGGCGGAGAAAGTCGGTCACGAGCTTCCAGATGAGGTTGTCACCCTAGCCTATGGAAGCTGTGCAGGAAATCCATTGCTTCTCGAAGAGGTTGCAGACGGTTGGGAGCGCGGCGAAGACCTTCTTGCAGGCTCGAAGCCGTTGAGTGATCGGATATTTCTCCCCCGCTTTGCCGGGGTAGGTCCGAATGCTCTTCGGTGGGCGAGAGGAGCCAGTGTTCTGGGGACACGCTTCCACCCTCCTCAAGTCGAGATCCTTTTGGGGACCGGTGATGGTGCAACTCACGAGCTGCTTGAAGCCCTATGTAATGCCGGTGTCATGCGAGGGGTTCCAGGGGGCGACGCCGAGTTTGTCCATCCATTGTTATGCCAGGCGTTATATGAAGACATGGCACTACCTGTTCGCCGTGGGTTGCACGCCCGACTGTTCCACGTGATGAAACAAAGGGGAATGCCGCCGGCACTGGCAGCTACGCATGCCTTGGCAGCAGAACTCAAAGATGATCTGTCGGCAGTTGCTGTTTGCCTTGAAGCCGCTCGTGATGCGCTGGCAAATGGCGCTACAGCAGTGGCGACAGAGTATTTTTCCGGTGCCGTGACCCTTTGGGGTAACGCAGTTGAGCCGACCGTGTGGCTCGAGCTTGGTCAGGCTGCATTTGGGGCAGGCATGATGGCCAAAGCCGAAGAGGCAGTCCGTCATTTCCTTGCATTGGACAATTCCGATCCCTTCTTAGAGACGGAGGCACTACGGCTGCTGTCACAGATCTTGTTTGCGGAAGCTGATCTGGACGGAGCCGAAAATATTTCCATGAAGGCCTCGGAGTTGGCCCTCAAGTTTGATCCCGCCCTGGCTATTGGCATCTCTCTTGACGGGGCTTTTGTGCACTGGATCTATAACGGTCCGAAAATGGCTCGCTCCTATGTCGACAGGGCGGCTGCGGTAATAAGTGAGCGGGGAATCACAGACTCGAAGTTGATAACCGCCGTGGCGGCTGCCGATGCCAGTTTGAACTGTGCGTTGGGGGACTCCTCGGGTGTCGAGCGGGTCAGGAGCTTGGCTCATTCTGAACTGGAGAATCTCGAGACCTGCCTGGCTCGTTCCCCGTGGACTTGGGACCCCATCTTTGCCTGGTTCTACGTGATGAAGATGCTGGAGAGATTTGATGAGTACACCTCCTACTACTCTCTGGTAAGCCAGATGTCAGGGCCTTTAGGTGCGGAATGGGTGAAGTGGTCGTACTCCGTGAATCATGCGGATGTGATTTGGCGCACCGGCCGACTGAAGGAATCGTATGAGATCCTTTCAGATGCAGTGGGCGTCTCTGATATTTTCCCAGGACTGCTTCCCTTCGCTGCTATCGGAATGGCCCATGTTTGCTACGAGCGCGGATTCCATGAAGAGAGGGTTCGATGGACGCAGAGGATCGAATCCATGTTGGCCCAGATGGGAGAGATAGCGTATGTACGCACCTGGCTTCTCTACCATGAGTGCAGTACTGCTCTGAGTAGCGGGAGAGTGGCACACGCCGTCGATGTGGCTGAACGCCTAAGAGAGCTGTCGGACAAGACCCAGATGCTTGATCCATCTTTGATTCCTTGGCATGCGAGCGCTATTGAAGCCTTCACAGCCGGGGGAAGACTCGACGAGGCTTGCGAACTCGTTGATTCTCTAGACCAATTGTGTGAAAGACAGTCCTGTCAAGCCCCTCGGGCTGTTGCGCTTTCGGGACGTGCCGGGATCGAATGGAGGCGCGGGAATCTCAAATCCGCTGATGAGCTGTACAACCGTGCGCTATTTCACAACGAATCTGTGCAGATGCCCCTGGCACATGCCGAGACCCTTATATTTTACGGGCGCTTTCTTCGCCATAGTGGGGACTTGCCAAAGGCAAGAAAGGTGCTCAGGCGGGCGCTGCAGATCCTCGAGCCCATCGGTGCCGGTCGGCTGTTGAGCATTGCTGCAGAGGAATTGGCGGTAGCCGGGGGGCAGCCGCGCCGCTCATATGGGAGGTCGCAAGAACTCACGGCACAAGAGCGCAGGGTGGCAACTATTGCCGCCAACGGCCTGACCAATAAGGAGATAGCGGAGCGCTTATACGTTTCAGTGAAGACCGTGGATCATCATCTCTCCTCGATCTATCGGAAGCTTGGTGTGAACTCACGGAGAGGGCTGATGCTGCTTTTGCGGAACTGATCTCGTCGAGTGCTGATTTATAGGTAAGCCCGAGTAGCTTTACCTGCTGTTCGAGCATCCTGAAACCTGCTGGTGTTTACCGTGTCAGACTTGATCCTCCGACGGGGGATCACGCGGCGTGAGCCAGGAATCCCCTGGATTTATCCGTGGATAGGATTCAATAATTGCACTGTGACCCTCAGGGAAATGGGCCATTGCGCTGGGCTCCTCGGCCGTATTGGAAAAGTCGAGTTCTTGAGGAGCCGTGTGGCAATTGAAGCCCGTCGTGGCACGTAGACACGTCAGCCGAAAGATGCCAGGGCCGGCGAGGATGAATGGGTTGCTGCAAATCGATTGAATTGGGTGTAACCAGTCGAGTGGATCACGAGGTATCGGGTTACCTGGCACAAATTTGCCAGATATGGGGAATTCTCCCGATGCCCGCACCGGCCGCGACGCATCAAACTCGATGATGTCCGGACTCATCAGGCCGCCCGCGTCAAATGATGCAGCGAGTGGTTCTGAGTGAGGTCCCCTACGCGGAGGTTGTCGAATGGCCGAGGAGAATCTGGTGATTACCTTGACCGTCTATCCTGGAGAGTCCTTCAGGGGTTCAATTGTTGCAAAGGCTGGGGAACCTGAACTGGTCTTCAGCGGGTGGGTCGGATTCTTCGAAGCCATCGATGTGTTGCGCCAAAGGCATAGGTCGCCAGATATAGGGAATTCTCCCGATGCTGAGATGAATTCACAGGATTAATCTCGGTTGCCGGTAACGGAATCTGGAGGTGCGAGATGGTTGATGAATCGCCCAAGGCAAAGCTGTGGCTTATAAGGTTGGCGTCAGGGCTTTTGATGACATTGGCATGGGCCATTCCGGTGGCACAAGCGACTGGAGCGTCCGCTGCGGCAGTCTGG
>JAJYVK010000292.1 GCA_021792075.1 Actinomycetes bacterium
AGGTTCAAAGGATTGCAAGCGATCCTAGGGGGATGTCCAGGACCGCTCGTCAGGCTTTGGGGTACAAAGAGATTCTTGCTCATCTGGAAGGACACGCAAGCTTGGATGAGGTTAGGCTTGAGATTCTTGCACGGACTAAGAGATTTGCCAAGAGGCAGGTCGCTTGGTTTAGACGGGATCCGAGAATAGCTTGGTTCAGCTCTTCCGAGGGGGCGAAAATGGAGCTAGCTTCGATAGTGTCAGGTATCGTAGAATGCCCTTCCAGCTAGAAAAGAGGAAGTGATTGGTCGAGTTGGGGAAAGAGCTGCTTCTGTCCAAGCATCATGGGCTTGGTAACGACTTCCTTGTTCTATTGGATATGGCAAACACAATCTCGCTTGAGCGCCAAGAGATCGTGGCCTTGCTGAACCGGCGAACAGGTATTGGTGCTGATGGTCTCATTTGCGTAACTGCGACTTCACCGGAGTCGCCGTCTGTGGCCCGCATGAGCCTCTACAACTCGGATGGCTCACGGGCAGAGATGAGTGGCAACGGCATCAGATGCTTGGCGCAGGCGTTGATCGATTCGAGTGCGGTACCGCTTGGCCCATTCTCAATCGACACCGATGCTGGGGCGATAGAGATTGAGAGCCACTCTGCGTTAGGCGATCCGGTGGCAACGATTTCGGTGGGAATGGGGATGCCGAGAATCTCCGAAACAGAGGTGAGAACCGTTGACGGAGTCGAGTATCATGCGGTGAGAGTTGATATCGGCAATCCCCATCTTGTTCTTATACCAAAGCAGCTGATGTCCAAGGAGGAGCTTGGACTGTTGGAGATATCTGAGCTCGGCCCCAAGATCGAGTCCGAATACAGTGGCGGCATGAACGTCGAATGGATCATTCCGGATGAGAATCGAAGGGAGGTGACGCTGCGGGTCTGGGAGCGCGGTGCCGGCGTGACTCAGGCCTGTGGGACGGGATCAACAGCGAGTTCATTCGTCGCGAATGCGATGGGACTTGTCGAGGAGACCGTGGTTGTACATAATCCGGGTGGCGACCTCACCGTTCAAGTAACTGCCAAGCAATGCTATTTGACTGGACCGGCGCAGAAGGTTTGCGAGGTTACGATCACATCGCGACAGCTCCAGGCAATGGTGGCTCGCGTCAAGTGACACTTATTGACCGTTCCTTCAAGGAGAGGATCATTATCGTGGGTGTGATCTTTCCTTCCTCGAAGGAAGGGGAGGTCGAAGAGTCTCTCGATGAATTGGCGCTTTTGGTCGACACCGCCGGGGCTGAGGTGGTTGGAAGGGTTATCCAGCGCAGGAGCGAGCCGGATTCCGCCACCTTCGTGGGGAAAGGGAAGGCCGAGGAGCTTCATTTACTGTCAGAAAGTCTCGACGTCGACACCGTGGTTTTCGATGACGAACTCACGCCCGCTCAACAGCGGAACCTGGAGAAGATTCTCGGACGCACGGCGATTGACAGAACAGCTGTGATCCTAGACATTTTCGCTCAGAACGCATCGACACTTGAAGGAAAGACACAGGTCGAGCTTGCCCTACTCACCTATAGGCTGCCAAGACTCCGTGGCAGGGGAAAGTCTCTTTCTCAACAGGTCGGAAGGATTGGTACGCGGGGCCCTGGAGAGACAAAGCTAGAAGAAGACCGGAGAAGACTCCTTGCCAGGATAGCGAAGCTGAAGTCGGATCTGGGAGAACTGTCCAGCACACGAAAGCTGCAGAGAAAGGCCAGGGTCAAGTCGCGGGTGGCGTTGGTGTCGCTTGTAGGTTATACGAACTCGGGAAAATCAACACTGCTGAACGCCCTTACCAATGCCGATGTCTTTGTTGCAAATAAGCTGTTTGCCACGCTGGATCCGAGAACCCGGCGGCTCGATCTTCCCGGCGGCGAGCCAATCCTGTGCTCGGATACCGTCGGTTTCGTGAAGAAGCTGCCGCATCAGCTTGTCGAGGCCTTTCGTTCAACCCTGGAAGTTGTCTCGGAATCCGATCTGCTCTGCCATGTCGTCGATTCTGCCAGCTCGGATATCGAGGGTCACATACAGGCTGTTCGTTCGGTGCTGGAGGAGATCGGCGCGGGAGGGGTCCATGAGATCTTGGTCTTCAACAAGATCGATCGCCTAACCGAGTCGGATCTCGCGGATCTCAAGCGGAAGTACGCCGATGCCGTCTTTATATCCGCCCTTGAGCGTGTGGGACTGGATGGTCTGCTTGAAGAAATTGCAGCGCATCTGCGCGCGATGGCACGGGTAGTGGATCTAATCATTCCTTATGATCGTGGCGATGTCCTGGCTGCACTGCACCGTGAGGGAGAGGTGATCTTTCAGCGGGAGTCGGAAGGTGGCTTCCGCGTCAAGGCTCGCCTAGACGGATCCAGCCTAGGTATGTTTAGTGAATTTCAAGCGGCACCCTGACGACGGTGTCAATGTCTTCCTTTAGGCTCGTAAGTCAGCGCAGAGATATGGCTCATGTTGCTATCATCTATTTCACTCTTTCTACATGTGAGATGTGACAAAGCATTGGAGACGATTTAGGTTGTCAGCTGAGGTTTCTTCTGGATTTACACCGCCGCCGTACCCCTATGACCGGCTCGATTCTGTTGCCGAACTGGCCAAGAGGCACCCCGGCGGAATGGTAGATCTCAGCGTTGGAACGCCTGTGGATGCGCCGATCAGAGAGGTTGTCGAGGCTCTTTCAACCTCTAACGCCGAGCGTGGATATCCAGCCTCACTTGGTTCGGCTGCTCTGAGGAACTCTATGCGGGGTTGGTTGGAGCGTCGGTTCGGGATAGATGTGCCGCTGGCACAGATTGCCGGCTGCATAGGGACCAAGGAGTTCGTGGCAAGTGCTCCCTGGTATTTGAAGCTTCGCAGTCCCTCAAAGGACACCGTCCTCTACCCGGCTGTCTCCTATCCCACCTATGCGTTCGGTGCCGAGCTGGCTAGGTGCAGGGCAGTCCCTGTGGCGGTAGGCGTCGATGGAAGGCTTGATCTTGATTCGATCGACAAGCGGGATCTGCAACGGGCGGTAATGCTGTGGTCGAATTCGCCTTCGAATCCCACCGGCGAACTCGATGATCTGAGGGCTCTATACCAGTTCGCAAATGACAATGGTGTGCCTGTCTTCTCTGACGAGTGTTATTCCGAGTTCACCTGGTCCAAACCTCCGGATTCCATTCTTAGCTACGGCAGTGAAAATGTGGTTGCTGTTCACTCACTTTCGAAGCGGTCAAATCTCGCCGGAATGCGGGTTGGGTTCTATGCGGGAGACTCTTCGCTGGTGGACTATCTATCTCTGGTTCGAAAGCATGCTGGGATGATGATTCCAGGGCCTATGCAATATGCTGCGTCAATTGCATTCCAGGACGACATCCACGTCGAGCGGCAGCGCCGGGTGTACCGTGAACGGCTGGAGTACATGGTGAGTATTTTGAAGGGGCTCGGCTACAGCGTTTCCCTACCCAAAGGCGGGTTCTATCTTTGGCTTAGATCAGAAACTGAGGACGGTTTCGAGCTGGCAGAGGAGTTAGCGAACAGATTGGGGATCCTCGTATCTCCAGGCGAGTTTTATGGAAATGATTCGCGGCCGTATGTTCGAATTGCAATGGTGGCGGATATGAGCAGACTTGAGTTGGTGGCCCAAAGGGCGGAGAGGAAAGTCAGGTTTTGATGTCTGATTTGGAAGCACAGATCGAAAAACTTTGGGCGGGCAGGACCGAGGTGAATTCCTCGGTGGGGGAGGCACGCAGACGGGTACGAAGCGGAATGGATCACTTGGATTAGTGTGAAGAGCGG
>JAJYVK010000293.1 GCA_021792075.1 Actinomycetes bacterium
TTTGCAGATACCGTTTCAGGTGGACAGATGGTTTGGTGAGAGGTTCAGGAGGATAGAGCCGAGAGTTGTCTCTCACGTGGTCGCAATATTTCTCGAGACGGCTCCGGAGGTGCATGCGAAGGCCTGTCTGGCCTTGGGCGCCTTTGACGACAGAGCGCTGCTCCCATCGATCACAGCTCCGACACTCGCAATCACCGGGGAAGACGACGATGCTACCCCTCCGCCTATGGGAAAACTGCTCGGGTCGGAGATACCCAATGGCCGATTTGTTCTCGCCAAGGGGCTGAGGCATTTCGCGGTGATCGAGAGCCCGAACGTGCGTGCAGCAGTAACAGCGCACTTCCGCGGCGAAATTGTTGACGAGGTGGCCGTTTCGGACCTGGTTGCATGCTGTGGCGATAGTGGTGGCCATGCGAGCAAGTTTTCCCCAAAGGAGGCAGGATGAAGCCATCTAGGTTTGTCTACCACGCGCCTATGGAGCTGGAGCAGGTTCTCGAGCTCCTCTCGGAGTATGGCGACGAGGCAAAGGTGCTGGCAGGAGGGCAGAGCCTTATGCCGATGCTGAACTTTCGGCTGATCTCGCCAGCCCATCTGATCGACATCAACAGGGTCTCCGAGCTTGGAGGCTATTCGCTGAGCGATTCGGGGCTCAACATTGGTGCTCTGGCAAGGCAACGCGAATTGGAGCTCTCCCCCGAGGTGGAGCTGGCCTACCCCGTCCTTCACGAGGGTTTGACCAACGTCGCCCACGTGCAGATCAGGAACAGGGGCACGATCTGCGGAAGCTTGGCTCACGCCGATTCTGCAGCCGAGCTTCCTGCGATCATGGTGGCGCTCGATGCGGTGATGAATGTCAGATCAAAAAAGGCGAGAAGGACGATTCCCGCAGAGGAGTTCTTCACCTTTCACATGACCAGCGCTTTGAACTCGGACGAGCTTTTGGTATCTGTGGAGCTGCCGCGCATGGGAGCGAACACGGTTGGGGTGTTCGACGAGATCACGCGGCGCAAGGGGGATTTCGCTCTCGTTGGAGCCGCCGTTTTGGGGACGTGGGGCTCAGACGGCAAGATAAGCGATTGCCGGATCGTCTGCTCCGGCGTGGCGCCGACCCCCTTGCGCCTGAGGGAGGCGGAGCGCTACGTCTCGGGGACGGATCTCTCGCAGGAGGTTCTCGTCGGCGTCCAGCAGCTTGTAACGGAGTCGCTGGAGCCGACCGAGGATATCCACACATCTGCGCAATACCGGAAAAAAGTGACCGGAGTCATCATACGTCGCGGGTTGGCCAGGCTGGCTGATCAAAGGAGCACCACTCATGTCTGAAGCAGTTGAACTGGACCCCATCGAATCAAAGCTGTGGATCACGACCACCATAAACGGGGCAAAGGGCACTCACCTCGTCGAGCAGCGGATGACGCTGGCCGACTTTTTGCGCAAAGAGATTGGGCTAGAAGGAACGCACCTGGGTTGCGAGCATGGCAGCTGTGGAGCCTGCACGATCATTCTGGACGGCAAAGCGGTCCGCTCCTGTTTGATCCTGGCGGTTCAAGCCGATGGCGCCGTGGTTGAGACGGTCGAAGGGCTGGCACCAAAGGGGGAACTGACGCAGCTGCAGGAGGCGTTTCATGCCCATCACGCTCTTCAGTGCGGTTTCTGCACAAGCGGCTTCCTCATGTCTTTGACCGCCCGCCTGCGGGAGGGCCCCATTGACACCGAGGCCGAGGCGAGGGAGGCCTTGAGCGGGAACATCTGCCGGTGCACCGGATATAGCGGGATGGTGGAAGCGCTTTTGAGCCTGTCGAATGAGTCAAACGAAGATGGAGCACGATGATGAGCCAGTCGAGCGTCAAAGAACATGTCGACAAGACAGTTAACATCGGAACGCGCATGGTCCGGAGGGAGGACCAGAGGCTGCTTACCGGTGGAGGCCAATTCCTCGACGACCTCCCTTTCGGCGACTTTTACGAAGCCGCCATCCTGCGAAGCAACTACCCCCATGCCAGGATCGTCTCGATCAATACCGAGCCGGCTAAACGCCTCCAGGGCGTGATCGCCGTTTTCACGGCCCAAGAGCTAGGTCCGATACTGAAAGACCTTCCACCCAAAGTCGTGCATCCGAAGCTGAACTACCAGGTCAGGCTGCCGATAGTGAAGGAGTACGCAAGGTATATTGGCGAACCCATAGCGGTCGTCGTGGCCGAGAACAGATATTTGGCCGAGGACGCATTGGAGCTCATCGAGGTTGACTACGAGGAGCTGGGCTCGGTTGGGTCGACTGCCGAGGCTCTCAGGGATGGGGCGCCGCTTGTTCATGTCGGCTCTGAGAGCAACATCGCGGTCCACATCATCCAGACGGCTGGCGATCCCGAGGCAGCGCTTCTATCAGCTCCGCATGTTCTGCGCGAGACGATTGAAGTGACCCGCGGGGGTGGGCACTCGGTGGAAGGGCGTGCGGTGGCCGCCCGTTTCGACGCGATCACCCAGCAGCTGACCGTCTGGGACAACACCCAGGCTCCGCACTACGTGAGACAGATGCTCGCCACTATCTACGCCATGGGCGAGGACGAGATCCGGCTGATCGCCCCTGCAGATATAGGAGGAGGTTTCGGTCCGAAGGCGCAGTTCTATGGGGAGGAGGTCTTGATCCCCTGGATCGCCATGCAGATAGCCCATCCCGTCAAATGGATCGAGGATCGATGGGAGAACTTCATAAGCGCCACGATGGAGAGGTCTCAGACGCACCGGGTTGAGGTCGGCTTCGACGATCAGGGGCGCCTGCTTGTGCTAAAAGACGTCTTCGAGCACGATCAAGGCGCCTATTGCGTCGGTCTGCAGGTTCCAACTATCACCATGTCGACGCTCCCCGGACCGTATGTGATCCCCAACATCCACAGCGAGCTGATCGCGTGTTACACCAATATCGTTCCGACAAGCTCTTTGCGTGGCGCCGGCCGGCCGCAGGCGGTAGTGGCGATGGAGCGGATGATGGACCGTATTGCCGAGCACCTGGGTCTCGAGCCCGCTGAGGTGAGGAGGCGAAACCTCATCCAGCCCGATCAGTTCCCCTATGCGGTTGGACTGACGTTTCGTGATGGTAGCCCATTGACATATGACAGCGGCAATTATCCGGCGCTCCTGGACGGCGCTCTGGAGCGCATCGATCTGAAGGCCTTTCGGGCTGAGCAGGCCGAGGCTCGCAAGGCCGGACGGTTCCTCGGGCTTGGCCTGGCCATGTTCGTCGAGGGGACGGGAATAGGGCCATACGAGGGCGCACGCATCCGTTTGACGAATACCGGTCGCATATTGGTGTCTCTCGCCGCATCGCCACAGGGCCAGGGCTATGAGACCGTTTACGCACAGGTTGCAGCGGATGCAATCGGATGCAACATCGACCTTGTGGACGTGCGTCATGGAGACACCTCGTTCATCCCCTACGGCCAGGGAACTTTTGCTTCGCGAATCACCGCCACTGCCGGCCCTGCGGTCTGGGAGGCAAGCGGGCAGCTGAGAGGCGACATCATCTCGGTGGCTGCAAGCATCATGAAGGCCGACCCGAGCGAGCTGGAGCTGCGTGGAGACGCGGTAGAGCTCATAAGTGATCCTGATAAAAAGGCGACTCTGGCCGAGATAGCGAGCATTGCCAATGTCGGCCGCCATGGAATGTCGGTGCCCCGAGATCTGCCGGTGGCGATAGAGCGGACCTCTTATTTCAAGCCCACCCAGGCGGTTTACTCGAGCGGGATAAGCGCCGTCATCGTAAGCGTGGATGTAGAGACGGGAAAG
>JAJYVK010000294.1 GCA_021792075.1 Actinomycetes bacterium
TTGAAATCGATTCTGCTCGCACCTGGTGCCACCCAGATGCCTGCAGCTCTCGACTACGTTTTTGGCGCCAAAGAGGTTTTGCCAATCGAATCTCTGCTTGGTGAAGCGGAGGCAAATGCCACTGGGTGGGTCGATCGGGGTGGTCTGCTCTTCAGCGGGGGAGAGATACCGGAATCGTTTCCTCCCGAACAGTTGAGAGCCTGGATGAGCGCGTTCAGCCGGAGTGCGAACGGAGCGGTTCGATGAGTCAAAACGCTGCGACGTTTTATACTGCCGACTTCGATATCGGCGGGACCTTCACCGATGGCTTTTTCACAGATGGCTCAGTCGCGCACCGGGCGAAGGTTTTTACAACTCCGCATGATCTTACTGAGGGCTTTATGGGATGTCTCAGGTTAGGTGCAGAAGCCTTCGGAGAGCCTCTGCACTCGTTTCTGAGCCGCACTCAGGTCGTTCGGCTTTCTACCACTTTGGGGACCAACACTCTTTTGCAGCGCCGCGGGCCGAAGGTGGGCTTGATCGTGACCGCGGGTGCCGAAGCGAGCTTGTATGGAACCGGCAGGCAGGCAGCTGCATTTTCGTCGATTCTGGATCCCGAGCTGGTCCGCGGAGTCGAGGAGGACACAGGGGACGACGGAGAGTCATTGCGCGAGCCCAAGGCTGCTGAGGTGCTCCAGGCCGTACGTGAGCTGGTCAATCTCGGTGCTCGGATCATTGCCGTAAGCCTGCGCAACAGCTGGCGCAACCCCGCCCATGAGAAGCAGTTGAGAGAGATAGTGCTCGAAAGATATCCGGTTCACTATTTACGGTCGGTTCCCCTTCAGCTGGCTCACGAGATTTGCTCGAGCGACGATGATCACGCTCGCACCAACACGGTTGCGCTCAACGCGTATTTGCATCGTGATCTGTCGCGTGGGCTTTACAAGGCAGAGGATATGGCTCGCGAAAGCGGCATGCGGCATCCGCTACTGATAGTCAACGCGGCAGGGGGTTCTGCCCGTGTAGCAAAGACGGTGGCTGTACAGACTCTGAGCAGCGGACCTGCAGTCGCGGTTCGAGGAGCTGCCATAATGGCGAGAATGCTGGGACTAGATCATGTCGTCTGCGCGGACATGGGAGGTACGAGTCTTGATGTTGCCGTTTTGGGAAAGTCAGAGCCTCCTGTAGTCGGGTTGCCCGAGATCTCGGGTTTTCAGATTGCAGTTCCCGTCATTTCTACCGAATCGATCGGAGCGGGTGGAGGGAGCATTGCCAGGGTCCGCAACGGCGAGCTTACGGTCGGACCTGACAGCGCGGGTTCGGTACCAGGCCCTGTCTGCTACGCGAAGGGGGGCATGAACCCTACTGTAACGGACGCAAATCTGCTTCTGGGCTTGCTGGATCCAGCCGATTTTCTGGGCGGAAGGATGCGGTTGGACGAAAATCGGGCGCGAGAGTCCGTAGCGAAGAGGATAGCGGAACCTCTCGGGGTAGATGTCGAGACCGCGGCGGTCATGATACGTGAGAAGGTGAATAGCTCCATGGCGGAGGAGATCCGCAACCGGATCGAAGGGATAGGCGCGAATCCCATGGAGTATGCCTTCTTTGCCTTTGGCGGCGGAGGCCCTTTGCACGCATGCGACATTGCGGAGCAGGTTGGCATCCAGAAGGTTGTCGGTTTTCCCTTTGGCTCGGTGTTCAGCGCATTTGGCTCATCTACCGTGGACGTCTGGCATCGCTATAGCCGGAGCCTGGCTCGAAGGGTGGACAACCAAGCCGCAAAAGGCTATCTCGGCAATGCTGTCGACGAGCTGCTGGCCCAGGGACGGCTGGATATGAGAGGCGAAGGATTCGATCAGGATGAGCTGTCAGAGGTTTATCATCTGGTGATCAATGCGCCTAGTCGTCGCCACGAGATCGACTTCGCAGCGCCTGAGTTTTCTAAGGTATTCGACGGCCTAGTTCAAGATCAGCCAGATGGTGAGATGCGGGAAGTCATTCTCGATGTTCGGGCTGAAACGCCCACCTGGCTTCCTCCCGAAGTACCTGCAGCCAGAAGCATGGCTGTGCCAACTTCCACCAGACAGGTTCGCTGGTCCCGCGATAGTGAGTCGGTCGTTACCTCTGTGGTGAGACTCGAAGAGTTGGAACGTGGTGCCGTAATCGACGGCCCAGCTCTCATTGAGACGCGGGACACCGTCTACGCGGTCAAGGACGGCTGGTCTGCGCAGATCGACCCGTTCGGAAACGTCGTGATGGAGACGATTATTTCGAGTGGGGAGGAAGGCTCAAGTGACAGATAGCACTGGTCCTCTTTCTGGAGTGCGCGTGGTGGAGGTCGCGAATTTCATCGCAGGTCCTTACGCCGGTCAGCTTTTGGCCGATCTGGGGGCGGACGTGATCAAAGTGGAGTCACCTGGAGTCGGCGATCCCTTCCGGGCCTTTGCAGGAGGAACTTACTCGCCGCAGTTTCTGGGGTACAACCGCAACAAAAGAAGTGTTGAAGCTGACATCCGCCTTGAAGAGGGGCAGAACTTGGTCAGGGCCCTCGTTGGGCGCTCTGATATATTTCTCGAGAATTTCCGCCCGGGTGTGATGAAGCGATTCGGCCTCGACTACGAGTCGTTGAGCAACATTCGACCGCAGATCATCTACTGCTCAGTGTCAGGCTTTGGTCAGGATGGACCGGCCGCAGCTCGGCCAGTCTATGACACCGTCGGCCAGGCGCTAGGGGGTCTTCTCAGCCAGCTCATCGACGTGGATCACCCGCGAATAACAGGACCGGCGTTCACTGATGGATTGGCTGGGATGACCGCTGCATACGCAATTCTTGCCGCTCTGCACGCTCGCGATGTCAAAGGCGTCGGCCAGTACGTGGATGTGTCGATGCTGGCATCTACTACAGCCTTCCTATCCTCTGAGGTAACCCGTTACTACTGCACCGGCGACCTGGGAGGTCCGCGGCGTCGACCGAGCATAAGCCAGTCCTACGCCTTCACATGCCGGGACGGGCTAGTCATTACCGCCCACCTCTCCTCGCCTGTAAAGTTCTGGGAAGGCTTTGTCGCCGCAGTTGAAAGGCCTGATCTTCTTAACGACTGGCGTTTTTCAACCCGCGAGAATAGGATCGAGAACTTCGAGCTGCTCCATGAGCTGTTGGCGCCGGTCTTTCGGAGGCGTACCCTGGCAGAATGGTGTGAGCGCTTCATCACCTGCGATGTTCCCCACGCCCAGGTCAATAGCCTGAGGGACGTTTTCATCGAGCCTCAGGCGAAGCATCTGGGACTTGAACTGCGTCTTTCGCACCCGACCGAAGGTGAGGTCGTTACGGTGGCTCCACCGGCGCGATTCTCGAGAACTCCATGGGGTGAGCTGAAAGCACCACCAACTTTGGGTCAGCACACGGGGGAGATTTTGGCGGAACTCTGTCTGCCGGACGAACCGAACAGCCAATCTGACGCAGGGGGAGTTTCAAGATGATAAAGGCAATAGACATTCACGTGCATGGTCACGACGATGAGGCAATTAAGGCAATGGGCGCCCGCAACGCCCAAATGGGCAAGTACTTCGGGAAGGAGCTGGCTCCCGTCTCACTTGACGAGCTTGCCGATCGCTACCGGGAGAAGGAGATGATGGCGGTGTTGGTCAACACCACAGATGTCAGCTTTTCCGGCATTCCCCCGGTTCCAAACGACCATATAGCCGATGCGGTAAGGCGCAACCCTGATGTGTTCATAGGTTTCGGGGCCGTCGATCCCTGGCTGGGCAGGGTTGCCGTCGACGAGGCGAAGCGCTGT
>JAJYVK010000295.1 GCA_021792075.1 Actinomycetes bacterium
AGGCGCGTAATAGCTGATTAAGGCTTTAAAATGTTGGCCGCAGGTAGAAAATCAGGGTGAACTTCGGGTTAGGGCTCTTTAGCCGCAGCGTCAGCCAGCCGAAACTGATCGGAAGCGCTGAGAACGGATGCGGGCGGCTCCAAAGGGATCCTTGCGCGAGGAGGCAATCAATTGGACTAGGTGGATTGGGGTTTATGCTCATCTGTTGGCGGAAACTACCATTGGCCTTCTATCGTGCGTGGGTACCAAATGTTTTCGCGTCTGGTTTTATGCTGTAGATTGTGGGGGCAAAATGAATTCTGGGGGAATGATATGGACCTAATGCGGAGAGATATTGCCATATGTACCAGACTGCTGGTCGACGTCGATATCTTGGAATACAGCGGACATATCAGTTCGAGGCTTCCGAGCGGGGATGAATTTCTTATCCAGCCTGTGGATGACGTGCGTTCCAACCTGGAGCCCTCCCGCCTTCTCGTGGTTGGCCTAGATGGTTGTGTAATCCAGGGGGAGGGAAAGCCGCCGTCCGAGACCGCCATTCACGCTGAAATTTACAAGGCTCGTCCAGATGTAAAGGCTGTGGCTCATTTCCATCATGATCCGACCACGATGTTCTCTATGGTGGTGGACCGGCCACTCCTTCCCATGAAGAATCACGCAGCTCGCTGGCCTGATGGCGTTCCGATTCACCCTGACGCTTCTCATATCTCATCTATTGAGCAAGGCCAAGAGTTGGCAAGGACTATGGGTGACTGCAACGCAGTTCTTCTTAGAGGGCATGGTGAAGTGGTAGTTGCGGAGAACATCAAGGCGTTGTTTGCGGACATCGTCCATTTCGTCGAGAATGCCAAGGCTTTGGCGGACGCCGGGCTCCTTGGAGAGATTGTGCCACTAACAAGAGAGGATCTTGAGGGGTTTGAGGCCACCTTCGATCGGGACAAGCACGCTCGCAAGCTCTGGTCCTACTACACGGTAACTGCGGCGAACAAGGGAGTGATTCCGCTCGAATGGCTGGATGACTAACGCTGCTTGGAAGCCTCTCAAGCCAGTTTCTCATACTGTCTAAAATTGCGTGTCATGCTTTGCAATGGTGAACTCTGATAAGCGGCAGATCAGATTAGAGGCTGCTGAGAGAAAGCCGGTTTTCAGCGGACTTCGTGGTTGCACTTTCTTGGTCCATAATTGAATACTCCCTGCTAGGTGGCTTTTGCGTGGATTTGTAAGTATGCGTATTAAATAATGATATTACCGACCAATAAGCTTGACTTGGATGAGGTAACCTGCTAGAAACTTGGAAAGCAATTTGACGGTTTTGGGCGTTCCTTCACTGGGGGGTGCAAGGATGCGAGGATCATCTGTGGGACTTCACTTTAGGAACTGATGCTCGATCTGTCGGTTGTTTGTCATCAAGTTGCTATATGCAATTACATAGATACATGGGGGGAAGTTGAAGAAGAAATTTATAGGGCTCACCTTGATCTCGGCACTTTTGATCAGTGCCTGTGGATCTAGCTCGTCGGTCAGTAACACTGCGACGACTGCGGCATCGGGTTCGTCTTCTACTACAAGCGCGGCAGGTGCGCCTTCTACGGCAACGCAGCTTAATTTCAATGCAGATGGGACGCCTAACCTCAAAGGTTTGTCGTTTGCCATTGGAAATGCTGCAGGTAGTGCTCACATCGGTGATACCAACGTCTATGACATGGTTCAGTATTTGAAGAAATGGGGCGCCAGTGCGACCCAGACAAACGCATCCAAAAATGCGCCCGAACTGGCTGTTGCCAGCGGCTCACTTGATTCAGCCTCCGGCCCGCTGCCGACTGAAGTCGACGCTGGCCTGGTAGTCTTCGGCCCAAACCAGGCTCGTCTTGACGACGTACTTCTGGCTAAGAACAGCGTTGCGACGCTCTCTGATCTTAAGGGCAAGAAGGTTGCAATTTGCTGTGACGCATCTCCAGACGGCGTGCTGTTGACGGCAGTGCTGACCAAAGCTGGTCTGCAGCAGTCCCAGATCACGGTGCTGAAGACCGGAGCCAGCAGTGCCTCGCTCCACGCACTGATTGCCGGCCAGGTTGACGCAGCGTTCGTTCACTCTAACGCTGTCCCAACTGCTGGCAAGAACTTCCACGTGCTAGGTGTTGGTGCAACGATCCTGCCTCAGTATGCCGACAGTTTCATGGCGGCTGAAGCGTCTTGGATCAAGTCTCATCCAGCCATGGCGGAGGCAATCGACCTGGCTTGGCTCGCTTCGGCGAAGTTGTTCAATACCGACGAGGCGGCGTGGGTGAAGAACGCCGCAGCATACACCAACAATGCTGACAAGACCGCCCAGTACCAGGCGGCTTGGCAGGAGCTGCAAGGGATTCAAGGATGGCCGACTCAGCAGTCGATCGTTACCTCGTCGGTGGTGTCGTTCAACCTCAACATTGCCAAGCAGCAGAATGCCCTCAAGGGACCGGGTCTGAACCCTGTATCGCAACTTATGGATCTGACGCCTTGGAACAGTGCTTGGGCACAGTTCAGCGCTCACGAAAGTGCATACTAAGTGGCGCAAGAGTTAAACAAGGGACTCGCCTCCAGCGACTCTATGGGCACGGGCCTTCTGGGAAATTCCCAGGAGGCCTCGGCCTCGGTCATCGATAAAGCAACGAGTGGATCGATGGAATCAGCAGGCGGTTTGGTAGCAGAAGAGCAAAAAGAACGGGCACTATCGCAAAGCTCGAAGGAGCGGATCGCTCGGTGGGTTGCGGTGATAGTTGTAATCGTTCTTTGGCAGTTATCTGGCTTCTACCTTAAGCCCATATTCATTTCAACTCCTACGGCAATTGTGAGTTCGTTCTTCCACTTGATCGCCGATGGACGCCTGCCAAAGGCATTCCTCCAAAGCCTGTATGAGATGATCTTGGGTCTCGTGATCGCCGGAATCGTGGGCGTGGGCGTAGGTCTTGCCATGGGCCGGATTCGAATCGTCGAGCGTGCTCTCGAGCCGCTAGTCGCCTTTGGAAACGCCACCCCTTCCATAGCACTCCTTCCTGTCATGGAGGTTTGGTTTGGACTCGGGACCAGGGCAAGGGTTGCCTTTATCATGGTCATTTGCATGTGGCCGATGCTGGTGAACACCTATGCGGGAGTAAAGGCTGTCAGGGCAAGCTACACCGATGTAGGGAAAGCGTTCGGCCTGAGCGGTTGGACGCAGACGTGGAAGATATATCTTCCAGGAACCGTACCTTTTATTTTTATTGGAGTTCGAATTGCTCTAGCCGTTGGTGCCGTTGGAATGATTCTTGGTGGATCTGAAATCGGTGACACCGGGCTTGGCGGCTTGAGTGAGACATTCGGCAGTTATAGCCAGACCGCAGACCTTATCGCGACAATCGTGACAACCACCGGTTTGGCGCTAGTTCTCTTTGCGGTTGCCCGGAAAATCCAGAGTTTGCGTTTTCCGTGGATAGCCGACACATCAGCAGGAAGGCGTACAGCATAATGAGTTACCAAGTACAGCCCGAGGGGCGGGTAGGGGGATCGACTACCATGCAGCATGGGGCTTCCTCGCACACCGATCGTCCAATTTTGGAAGTGAAAGGCATGTGCAAGTCGTTCTTCACCAAGGAACGGACAGTCATTGCTCTTGATCACGTGGACTTGGCGGTCAAACAGGGAGAGTTCATATCGTTGGTGGGTCCAAGCGGTTGCGGTAAGACCACGCTACTGCGAATAATCGATGGCCTCGAGCAGGGTGACGCTGGAGAGAGAAGTCTAGAGGGGGTT
>JAJYVK010000296.1 GCA_021792075.1 Actinomycetes bacterium
ATTTCCTAAGCGTTCAACAACCCAAGGCGCTAGACCCACGGAAGGTTCGTCAAGCACAAGCACACGGGGTTTCGCGGCCAGCACTCGCAAATACTCTACGATCCGTCTCTGTCCGCCGCTCAGTAGATCACACTTAGTTCTGGCATACTCATCGATCTTGAACTCCTTTAGAAGGTCCATCGCTTCCTCTTCGACCTCTTGCTCCTGTGCCCGCCAGAATCGCGGCCCCGAAAGTGCCGACCAGAACCGATCACCTCTAAGATCCCGACATCCCACGGCGACGTTGTCAAGAACACTCATGCGGCCGAATACCTGCACGTCCTGGCACGCGCGTATCAAACCTTTTCTGGCTCGTTGATACATCGGCTCGCGCGTAATGTCAGTACCGTCGAGGATCACCCTTCCACTGGTTGGTTTTCTAGCCCCTGCAATAACATCTACAAGGGAACTCTTCCCAGCTCCGTTTGGGCCAATTATCCCGGTGATCGTAAACGGCTTGAACGACAGCGATACCCCATCAACCGCTCGCTGACCACCATATCTGACGACAATGTCTCGAGCTTCAAGAATATCGTCTAGCTTGGCGCCTTGGGCTGGAGGCTGCTCAACCTTAGTCAACACGTCGCCCTGCGGATCTAAGTTTTTGGGCAAAGACCACACCTTTCTCTAGACTTCTTGAACAAGAACTGGCGGCTCTTGCGATGACGTCTTCTTTCTAAAACCTCGACTCCGAATGTCAAGCTTTCCAAGATTCAGCGCTGTCCGTTCTGGGACAATCCCCTTCGGCCGGAACCAGAGGACAAGCAGCCACACCACGGCTATGACAACCCACTGCAGGGAATCGATCAATCCGGGGTACCCGACGGAGGGAAGGAATAGCGTTAGTTGGGACAAGACAACACCTACCAGGAAAGCCCCCATCAGTGCGCCGAGCTGGTTGCCGGCACCTCCAAATATGACCGCCACCAACAATACGAAGGTCTCGGTATATGTCCATGCGCCCGGGCTCCACGCGCCGATATACTCAACGAGCACGGCACCCGCAAGGCCCGCGACGCAACCACCGACTATGAACGCAGTCATACGAATTCCCCAAAGATTCTTGCCGACTGCTGCAGCGGCATTTTCATTGTCGCGAAGCGCGCGCAGCGACCGGCCGAACGGGGAACTGCCAATCCTATCAAAAAAGAGGTACACCAATATTCCCAGAACCACAGCGCCGGCAACGAAATACCACTGGTACGCGTTCGCGCCAAGGTTGCCACTCAAGGGCTTTGGCACACCGGCAAGACCAGCCGCACCATTGAGAAACCCTGGCGCGTTCGTCACGACCTGGTTGGCGATTATAGCAATAACCAGCATTGTTGCCGCTTGATAGTCCCGTCGAATCTTTCTCATGGTGATCAATCCGACCAACGCGGCCAAGATACCCCCTGCGAGCAGGCCCGCAATTAGCGGAAATGGGAAGGGCCAATGCGCTCCCCAAAAATACGTCTCTCCATACGCCGTGCCGGAGTGTCCTAGTGAAGTGATTGCAGCGGCATATGCCCCCGCAGACTCGAAGATGATGAAGGCAAAATTTACAATGCCTCCAAGTCCGAACTGAAAGTTGAGGGCCCATGCACCAAGAGCGTAGACCACCATGTAAACCGCGAGAGTTGCAATGTAATACGACATCAGACAGCAATGCCCTTCTTCTCGAACAGTCGGCCGAACAAACCTTGGGGACGCACCAAAAGCGTCACTAGCAGAACACCGAGTGCGATCACGACGTTATAAGAGGAGGCTCCAAAGGCACCAGATATCTGGATCACTAGTGTTAGCGCTAAAGACATGGCGGCGGCGAATCCAACGGAGCCAACACCGGCCAGAATCACAACTGCGAGAATGTACGGCAAGAAGGCTGTGCCCATCGTGAATGACACTGTTCGGTAACTCATGGCAAGCGTCACCCCTGCCAAGCCGCAGAACAGTCCGGACACCAGCCACGTCAGGTTAGAAACCATTTTCGTGTATATTCCCGACGCGCCGGCAAGCTCGGAGTTGGCCGAAGTTGCTCGGATCGCGACTCCAAGTCGAGTTCCATGCAAAGCTAACTCGATAAGAGCAACCGCCGCCAATGATATGCCGATGATAATGAAATCAGTGGTGCTGAACAGCATGCCAAGAACGTGGTGTTCAGCACCTAGGGGAAAATTAAACTGGTATATCTTGCTACGCGATATTGACGCTGCAACATAATCCAGAAAAATTGACACGCCCACAGAAACCATTGCCATCTGGAACAGCTCATAACCTTTTCGGGCGAAGGGCCGCAAGATCAACCAGGCGATCATTATTGTGAGGACAGCCCCCACAAGCACGCCGATAAATGCTGCGATCCAGACTGATAGACCAGAGACAGTCAACTCGTACGTTGTGAGAGCTGCAATCGTCATGACGCTGCCATAGCTCAGGTTCATGACATTTGTCATCCCAAACTGCAGGCTGAATCCAATCGCTCCGATGCTCAAAATTGCACCGCTAATTATGCCAAAGCCAATACCGGACATAAGCAGAGACATAGGCGAACTCTAACCCCCTCATATAGACGGACCACATGCCCCCTATTCGTGCAGCAGCGCGATAGAGGGCATGTGAAAACCTCGGCGTACCTTTCTACTGCACCCCGCTGACGTTCACGGCATTTACCTTGGCGGCACTTATTGTGTGAAGTGTCTGCCAGCTGCCGCTTGTCGAGTAGGTTTCGACCACTTCGGCATCCCCAGCGTTATGGTACTTGTTGAATGAGAGCGGACCGAATGTGCCAATGTATTGGATCTGCTTACCCTCATTGATGAGCTTCACGCCCTCCGCATACGTATACACGGGCGTCTTACCCGAGCCTGGACTCGTGACAGACATGATGTCTTTGTTGTAGGCCGCACCGGATATCGAGTGTGCCTCGGTCGCAGCTAGAGCCATGATCATCGACATCGAATAGACAGCCATGGAGTGAGGGTTGTTCACCCACTGTTGCGGCTTAGGAACGTTGGCACCAGATTTCAGAAGCCACGAATTGTAGTCCTTGCCTGCTGGGCCGGTTGCAGTAGGCTCGTTGCTCACTGTGCGGTAAAGCGACGCGAACTTCGCAGCACCAACAGCACCGCGCACAGCATTCAAATATGACGACTCAAGAATTACTGGAGTGAACACCACGTGAATAGGCTGGCTAGTCTGGTGGACCAGCTCGCTAAAAAACGTGGCAGATGTCGTTGGGTCAGCCTCGGAGAAGATAACTTGAGGATGCGCCGCAATGACTCGTGCTACCTCTGCAGCATATGACGGCTGATCAAGCTGAACATTCTCTGAGGCGACTATTTTGATCCCCTCAGCCTTCGCTCCTGCAACTACGCCAGGCAAATCGCCTTGAGAGCCAGCATCCGATCCGAACACCGTCGCAGCAGTCGTCCAACCCTTGCTGTGAGCGTAAAGGGCCATGCCAACACCTGTCGCTGCGTCAGACGGCACCGGACGCCAAAAGTATTGAAGCGTATTGTGGTCAAACGATGTCTCACCGGCCTGGGACATCATGACAATATGGTGAGAATTGAAGATTGGAGCGAGCAGCGGACCCGAGTTTGTCCCTGGTCCGAGTACCCCCAAGATGTTACTTGTGGTGGCAAGAAACTTGTCTACCGCAGGAAGCGCATCGGCTGGGTCACCAGTCGTATTCACA
>JAJYVK010000297.1 GCA_021792075.1 Actinomycetes bacterium
CCCTGTGCCAACTAGCAACAGGCAAAAGCTAGTGATGGGGAACGAGGCTGTGGCTTTGGGAGCCATCGCTGCCGGCTGCGACTTTTTCGCAGGCTATCCGATCACCCCTGCGACCGAGATCCTCGAGGAAATGGGCAAGATGCTTCCACCCCGTGGCGGCGTCTTTCTGCAGATGGAAGACGAACTCAGTGCTATCGCCGCCGTGATCGGCGCCGCTTGGGGCGGCGCAACGGCGATGACCGCGACATCGGGGCCTGGCTTCTCGCTCATGCAGGAGAACCTAGGCTACGCCTCGATAACACAGACGCCCTGCGTCATAGTGGATGCCCAACGCGGAGGACCTTCGACGGGACTTCCGACTCTGGCATCCCAAGGGGATGTGATGCAGTCGCGCTTCGGGAGTCACGGCGATCGGCCGACACTTGTGATCACCGCCTCGTCGGTAAAAGAGTGCTACGAGTCGACCATACTCGCCTTCAAGATGGCCATAAAGCACCGGCTTCCGGTGATCATTCTCATAGATGCGGTGATTGCACATATGAGGGAGCCGTTCGAGCTACCGCCAACGCCCCCTCCACAGAAGGCAAGCTTTCCAGCGATCGACTCGAACTCTCCACGCTTTGGAGACGCCCCGTTTGTCCCTTTCGGACACGGTCCCGTCACAGTGGTGACCGGTCTCTCTCATCAGGCTAACGGCCTCGCCGAGACACAGAGGGGACTGCACACGGAGCAGATGATGCGCACAACGATCCTAAATCTCTGCAACGATCCGGAGATCCAAAGATCGTGGGTCTCCAGCTATCGGCTCGAGGACGCGGACGTCGCGATAGTCGCTTACGGGATAACCGCCCGGGCTGCAAGAGAGGCCGTTGAGGTCTTGAGAGAAGACGGGGTCAAGGCAGGACTGTTAGACCTCAAAGTTCTCTGGCCCTTCCCCAATCGAATTCTTAGAGATATTGCCAACCATGTCACCACGATGGTGGTTCCCGAACTGAATCTCGGACAGATCGTCCTTCCGATCAAATCAGCCGTCGAAGGACGTGCTGAGGTGCACTCGCTCAACCTTGCGGACGGAGCCCTTCTCACGCCGGAAGACATTGCTAAGTTTGCCGCCAAGCATGTGAATTCGAATAGGGAGGTGGCAGATGCCCAAGCTAGGTATTGACGTTGACAAGTATCTCAGAACACAGGTCCTTCCCACAGTCTGGTGCCCCGGTTGCGGAAATGGCAACACGGTTGAAGGGCTTGCCACCGCCTTTGCGCGCCTGGATGTCGATCCCACACAAGCAGTGGTCGTCGGCGGCATCGGGTGTTCGGGACGCACACCCTTCTATGTGGCGACAAACGCGATGCATACTACTCATGGGCGTGCTCTTGGCTATGCGACGGGTTTGAAGATGGCACAGCCGAATCTGACTGTGGTAGTCACTATGGGAGACGGCGATGCGCTAGCGATCGGTGGCAATCACTTCATTCACGCCGCCCGCCGCAATATAGATTTGACCGTGCTCGTATACAACAACGGAATCTACGGAATGACCGGGGGCCAAGGAGCACCCACGACTCCGTTTGGCTCTAGAACCACTACCTCGCTAACCGGAAGCATCGAAAGGACATTCGACACCATCGAGATCGCCCTCGCTGCAGGCGCGACCTACGTAGCCCGAACAACCACCTTCGACATGCAGGAGATCCCCCTCAGGATCGAAGAGGCGATCAAACACCCAGGTTTTGCCGTAGTGGAGATCCTGAGCCAGTGCCCGACCTACTACGGGAGGCTGAACCAGATAGGCGACAGCAGCGACATGCTGGTCTGGGAGAGGGATAGAACTGAAGGTCTGCCGGTGAAGATGCTCAACCGGGAAGAGCTGCTCGGACCGCTCAAGACCGGAGTCTTCAAGAATGAAAGGATAACGGAGTTCACCAAAGCCTATTCAGACCTTTGCGCCAGAGTTGGAGGAAGCTATGGCCTTAGTTGATCGGGATCAGATACGCATAAGGCTTGCTGGCAAAGGCGGCCAGGGAATAATGCTTGGTGGCGCGATTCTCGCCGAGGCGGCGATGCTCGACGGCAAAGACGTGGCCGAGACACAGGAGTACGGCCCTGAAGCCCGGCTGGGAGCGACCAAGGCGGACCTGATCATCTCCAAGCGACAGATCGCTTTCCCCGAGGTTCATAATGCCGACTTCCTTCTCTGCCTGTCGCGGCCGGCATATCTCCGCTATTCCAAGACGCTGGCGAAGGATGGGACCATGATTGCCGAAGAAACCCTCCGAGAGGAGATGGGCGACTCGCCACAGGTGGTCTATTTGCCCATGCGCGCAACTGCACTCGGCCTTGGAAGTGAGCTCTACACCAATATCATCGGTCTAGGTGCTCTTGCCGCTCTCAGTGGAGCCGTGACTAAGGAGTCTCTAGAAAACTCAATTCGTTCAAGAGTCAAGGTAGAGACTGTGACGGCCAACTTTGCCGCCTTGGACCTTGGATACAGACTTTCGAGCGAAGCCGATGCCGCCGGTCTTGCTGTCTCAGTTAACAAGACCTGAACTTCCTAGGGCCGCAATCTCCGAAAGGAACAGGTCGACGCCGTTGGCTCATACGTGCCACAACGGGTTGGTCGAGTCACCTTAGATGGAACATGACCGCACCAGCGATTGTATCGATCAAACTCTCTGATACCGACCTCAGCCAAGCGCAGGACGCATGCAATATAACTGGTTTGGTTTTGAATCAGACAACAGACTGGGTATATGGGAAGGGCAAAGAAGGGGGTCGGCTGGATGAAACTCCAGAACCCAGACTCTCGACTGTCTCTAGATGAGGCTTTCCGGGACAGCCCGGGGGTCAAAGGACGGATGGTCCTTGAAAAGATTCCCGCTTGCAAGTGGAATGGACGCCCTTACGATCGTCCCGCCGTCCATCGACGACCGGAGATCAAGACTCCCTCCGAGAAGCCGTGCCCTCTCCCTCATGCCGACAACTCCCAGATGCTCGCCGGCGTGTTCGTCGATCTCATCAGGCTCAAACCCCCTCCCATTGTCAGCAATCTCCACCTCCAAAGAGCTTGGGTCGAAATGGACTCCGACAGATATTGCCGATGCCTGGGCGTGACGGGCGACGTTGCTTGTGGACTCTTGGACAATGCGGAACGCCCCCAATTCCACCTCTGACGGAAGTCGAAACGTGGTTCCTGTTACGTCCAGCGTAACGAACATCCCCGTCTGGTCTTCTAGGTCTGCGCAAAGGCTCTTCAGTGCCGGGACCAGGCCCAACTGGTCGAGCGCTGGAGGCCTTAGCCCGGTGGCGATAGCCCTTAGCCCGGTTGCGGCATCGAGCACGTGTTGGCGCAGCCCCAGCAAGATATCATCGAGGTTGTCGGGTGGTTGCTCCTCTTCTGCCAGGGTCGCCAGCCGCCGAGCCAGATGCATGAGAACCTGAAGCGGCTCGTCGTGCAACTCCCGCGAAAGTCGAAGCCGCTGCTCCTCTTCGGCCCGCACTACAAGCTCGGCGTAGTGTCGAATTCTGCGCCCTTCGCTTCGCTCACGGGTGACGTCTTCGAGCACGACCTGAATGGCCCGGTCGCCGCTGCCCGTAGTCAGTCGAACTAGGTCAACCCTGTAATCGTGCCCGTCCGGCGTGCTGATCACCCGACCAGAGTGGTCTTCCGAGAGGATGTCTATACCCAGGACCTCCCTGTCGGAGCGACCC
>JAJYVK010000298.1 GCA_021792075.1 Actinomycetes bacterium
AGTGGCCTAACCTCTACGCCTGTGGCCTTCATGTCCAAGATGAAGTACGTCATACCTGCATGTTTTAAAGCCTTGGGATCGGTTCTCGTGAGCAGCATCCCCCATCTCGACACATGGGCAAGGGTTGTCCATACCTTTTGTCCGTTTATGATCCACTCATCGCCATCTCGGACTGCCGCCGTCCTGAGGGACGCCACATCTGATCCAGCTCCGGGTTCAGAGAATAGCTGGCACCAGATCTCGTCGCAGGTGAAGATGGGCTTCAATAGCCTTTCTGCGTGCTTCTTGGAGGCGTAGGCCATCACTGTCGGCGCACCCATTCCGATGCCTATGGGATTTGCCAAAAAGTTCGAAGGAACTCCTGCCTCACTCAGCCGATTTGTCACCAGCTCAACTAGGGCAGGGGAGACCCCAAGTCCGCCGAAGCCTTTTGGAAAGTGCACCCATGCCAACCCGAGATCGTACTGTGTTCCCCAGAGCTCCCGATCACTCAGCTTTGTCGATTCGAATCTCTCGAGAAGGGTTTGAATCTGTGCCTCGACAAGGTCTGACTCTTGGCGGCGAAGGTCGGAATCGTGAGCCATCTGAACTCCTTGGTGTAGGGTCTCACCAAGAGTATCAAAGACGCGGATCGCATTCGCCACTTGAAGTTACCATTGCGTAGAGCAATTGCTCGCAATTCAACTCTTTCCTTGCTAATTAACTCTGATCTACTAAAATCGTTTAGGTGCAAACATTTCAGCTGACTAGTGACCATAGAGACTTTCGGGATTCAATTCGGGCCTTTGCGAATCAGAAAATTGCTCCGAGAGCAGCGGAAGTCGATGCCAAGGCCGAGTTTCCTTGGGAGAACTTTCGCGACTGCGTAGAGATGGAGCTTCCAGCGCTTTGGGTGCCCGAACAGTACGGAGGCTCAGGGGCAGATCACGTTTTTCAAGCGGTCATGATTGAGGAACTGGCGCGTGTTTGCGCTACGACAGCGCTCGTCATGCTGATCTCCAAGCTGGGGATGATTCCGATTCTTTACTGGGGTTCAGAGGAGCTCAAGCGCAAGTACCTTCCACGCATAGCCTCTGGTGAGGCACAGGCGAGCTACTGCCTGTCAGAGGCCGACGCCGGCTCTGATGTCGCTTCCATGAGCACCAGGGCAGTTCGTAGCGGCAATGACTACATCATAAGTGGAACCAAATACTGGATCACCAACGCCGGGATTTCCAGCACCTACACAGTTTTTGCGAAGACGGATCCTGGTGCAGGCCATAAGGGAATTTCGGCGTTTCTGGTCGAAGAGGAGATGGGCGTTAAGGTTGCCAAGCTCGAACAAAAGCTTGGTATCAAAGGCTCTCCCACCGGTGAGGTCGTATTCGACGAGGTTCGCGTCCCTAAGGAAAACCTTATTGGCGAGGAAGGCCAGGGCTTTTACATTGCGATGGGCACGCTGGACAGGTCGAGGCCGACCATCGGCGCGCAAGCGGTGGGTATAGCTCAAGGTGCGATCGATTATGCGACGCAATATATGAAGAACCGGAATCAGTTCGGCCATCCGATAGCTGAGTTTCAAGGACTTCAGTTCATGCTTGCTGACATGGCTACCAAGACGGAGGCAGCTAGAGGCCTTGTCTACAGGGCTTGTTCACTAGTTGACGCCGATCCCCTGGGAGAACTTGGCAAGATAGGTGCGATGGCAAAAATGTTCGCCTCCGACACTGCGATGAGCGTGACGACCGATGCCGTTCAGCTCCTGGGCGGGTATGGTTACACCAAGGATTTTCCGCTCGAACGTTATATGCGAGATGCCAAGATCACCCAAATCTATGAGGGTACCAATCAAATCCAGCGGGTTGTTGTAGCGAAGAAGCTGCTCAGCTAGGCCCTGCTTGATAGCCAGAGTGCTTGGCGATTGAATTAGACTCTCTTGCGCGCAGTGGCAGACCCTGGAGAGCGATTTCATTGTCGGTTCGATTTGCCTTTGGAACCTGGTCCTTTTTGAATTTTTTGGAGAACTTGGCGGCTAACTTTGAATTGTGAATAGTTCTCTCAAGGTTCGGTTCGCGCCGTCTCCCACTGGCTACTTTCATGTAGGTGGAGCGCGAACGGCGCTGTATAACTGGTTGGTTGCCCGCAAAGCGGGTGGAAAGTTCGTCTTGCGCATAGAAGATACCGACGAGACAAGGAACGCAGAGGAGTGGGTGGAAGGAATAATCTCCGCTCTAACATGGCTGGGGATCACTTGGGACGAAGGGCCATACAGGCAGACTGAGAGATCTGCATACTATCAAAGAGCGGTGGAGCGCCTGATCGCAGATGACAAGGCCTACTGGTGTGATTGCACCCGAGAGCAGATCGATCAGCGCGCGAAAGAGCGTGGCGGACCTCCTGGCTATGACGGTTTCTGCAGGGACAAGTCCAAGGAGAAGACTCCAGGAGCGGCTCTCAGGTTCAAGATTCCACGCCCAGGAAAGACCGTTGTACATGATAAGATCCGCGGGGAGGTCGTTTTCGACCATGAGAATCTCGATGATTTCATCATTGTGAAATCCAACGGGTCGCCGTTATTCGTGCTGGCTAACGTTGTAGACGATATCGAGATGAAAATCACCTACATCATTCGCGCGGAGGAGCACCTGCCGACAACGCCGAAAGCAATCCTGCTCTTTCAGGCACTTGGAGTCGAAGAGCTTCCGCTCTTTGCTCATCTTCCGGTCCTGGTCAACGCCAAGCGGCAAAAGCTCTCGAAGCGACGAGACAGGGTGGCAGTTGAGGACTATCGCGAGATGGGCTACATTGCACCCGCCATGGTCAACTATCTGGCCCTGCTGGGTTGGAGTCCTGGGGGAGATAGGGAGTTCCTGACAGTTCAGGAGATGATAGAGCTCTTTGACATCGGTCACGTCAACCACTCTCCCGCATTCTTTGACGAACAGAAGATGCAGCATTTCAATGGTGTCTACATTAGGGAACTCACTGTCGACCAGTTCGTTGAAGAATGTTTGCCATTTCTCGAAAAGCACGACTGGTGGGAGGGCAGCCCCACGCAGCTCTGGACCTTTCGGCAAGTGGCGCCGTTGGTTCAGGAGCGGGTATCGCTGCTGATAGAGGCTCCGGAGATGGTGGCATTTTTGTATCGGCCCGTGGAGATCTCAAGCGACCTAGTCGAGTCCGTGCTCCGCAAAGATGCCAGATCGGCACAGATCCTTAAAGAGATCGGCGAGATCTATGCGAATCTGCCTGAGTTCAATCACGATTCGTTGAACGAAGCCACCCGCGCCTACTGTGAGACGATTGGCACTCCACTTCGAAAGGTGCAGGCTCCCATTCGGGTGGCACTTACTGGATCGAAGGTCGGCCCACCCTTGTTCGAGTCCATTGAACTATTGGGAAAGGATGTCACTTTGCAGAGGCTGGCGTCTGCTGGTGCGCTCATAGGGACGCTGTAGACGTAATGTGTCTGCCAATCTTAGTGCTGAAGATAGTTCGGCGAGTTGTGACCTTGGCGTTGGCTGCCGCGATCGTCTACCTTGGGGTGACTCTGTACCAGGTATACCATGAAGCCGTTACGGCAAAGCCTGTCCATTCACAGGCGATAGTTGTTATGGGCACGGCAGAGTACAACGGAGTTCCCTCGCGCGACCTCGCCGCCAGGTTGAATGAAGCTGACGCTTTATTCAAAGAGAAGTACGCACCGGTTATCTAT
>JAJYVK010000299.1 GCA_021792075.1 Actinomycetes bacterium
GCACGGCGAACGGAGGGCTCCGGAACTTGGTGCCGACAACTCAAAGTATCTGCCAAAATCAAATCGATGCGACTCATTAGACCAATAAAGATGACCTGCTAGCCAAACCGAGAAATGCCCCATTCAAGTTGAGTGGCGAGGTGAAGTCCGGTTTAGATTTGTCAGATACCTGATGGTATTGATGGCCGTAATTCGTTGTCCACTCTCGCGACAAGAATGCGGATTCAACTGGCCCTAAATTCATGATTCCGCAAAGCTAGATCTAGCCAGATAAATTCGCTCGAATAATCATAATTTCATATGAGATAACTATCCAAACACCGTGACTATCGAGCTACGGCCAATTCATTTACAGCCCAAGTTATGTTTGACCCGGTATAAATGTCTTGCTATCCTTATTTTGTACTCAGAATTGTAGACAATCTTGGTGATTCCTAGGAGGACGCGAAAAATGGATCAGCTTCAGAAACAAGTGACGGAACAAACGGAGGAGACGGATCTTGAACCCACTAACGAAGCCTGGGAGTCCATAAAAGGTGCATATGACCTCCAGCTGCACGTGGCGCCATACGTCATTCCAAGACGAATCGACGATATGCATGTCGCTCACGAATTCTTGGCGAGAGGTCTTTCGGGTTTCGTTCTTAAATCTCATTATTTCATGACAGCCGAACGTGCTGCTGTTGTCACCAAAGCTGTACCAGGCATCAAAGCATATGGTGCTGTAACGCTGAACCACAGCATGGGAGGACTGAACCCCGTCGCAGTCGATCTTGCCGGAAGAGCCGGGGCTCGTTTGGTCTGGATGCCCACCGTTGATGCTCTAAACGAAACTGCTGGACGCTCTCCAGACGTGATACATCCACCGTTTTGGGCTACTTTCCAGCGTGAACTCAGTGCAAGAGGCATTTCTCCTGATCCAATCACCGTTTTGAATGAAAAAGGGGAAATATCAGCTTCAGCGAAGCAATGCCTGGAAATAATTGCGCAACATAACATGGTGCTTTGTACCGGCCACCTGGGCCGCAAAGAGATATTTCCTCTTGTGGACGAGGCCAAGAAGCTTGGGGTGCAGAAGATTGTAGTCACCCACGCTGAATTTCCTTCACAAAACCTTTCGCAGGGAGAACAATATGAACTCGCAGGAAGAGGAGCGTTCATTGAGCACTGCTTTACCACAACCTATACCAACAAAGCCCCATGGCAGTTGCTCTTTGCGAATGTTGCCGCAGTTGGACCCGAACATGTGATCCTCTCGAGCGACTTGGGCCAGCCTTCAAATCCACCTGTATCACTTGGCCTTGCAATCTACGCCCAACGATTTCTCGATGCGGGTTTCCCCGCAGCCAATATTCAGTCAATGTTTGTACAAAACCCGGCACAATTAGTTGAGCACTAACCAAGCGGGTTCACTGCGGACAAAAGGAACGAGGAATGAACGAACAATCTAGTTCGTTCTGTGATAAGGAGATTTAATGAACAAGTCAGTATTAGTTATCAGCGCGCATACAGCAGATTTCGTTTGGCGTGCGGGTGGAACGATCGCTGTTGCAAGCGAAGCGGGGCTTAGCGTACGCGTGGTCTGTCTTTCATATGGCGAGCGAGGTGAATCCGCAAGTCTTTGGCGTGAAAATGGAATGACGGTCGATAGGGTGAAGCAGGTGCGTCGCAAAGAAGCCGAGGCTGCTGCCGAAATATTAGGCGCTGAAATTGCCTTTCTCGATGCCGGTGATTACCCGCTCTTAGAAACACCCGCGCTACTAGATGCATTAGTTCGTGAATTTCGGAAATTTCGTCCGTCAGTTGTATTGACTCACTCACTGGAAGACCCCTATAACATGGATCATCCCAAAGCAGGCCAACTCGCAATACAGGCGAGGGTTCTAGCACAAGCAGCAGGTTATCCAATGGAGGGAAATATTATTGGAACTCCTCCTGTATACCTTTTCGAACCTCATCAGCCTGAGATGTGCAAGTTCCATCCAGATGTGTTCGTGGATATCACGTCAGCTTTTGAACGCAAACGTAAGGCAATGCAATGCATGGAAGCCCAGGAGCACCTTTGGAAATACTATACAGAACTTGCATACCGCCGCGGAGTTCAATCCGTTCGTAATTCAGGCAGGAACACGATCGAGTATGCAGAGGCATTTGAAACTGTTTATCCTTCCGTGGTGGATGCACTATGGTAGACAATCGCGTATATCGGTCAATCGAACGACCTGACTCTAAGCTGATCGATGAACTCGGAAATTATGGAGTTGCGACATTGCACGAGTCCCAAAACAAGACTGGTCTCCTGAACTCATATATTCACCCGATAAAAAATAACTTATCTATCGCTGGCCCAGCAGTCACGGTTCTTGCACATCCAGGGGATAATTTAATGATTCATGCTGCCATTGCCGTAGCAAGTCCTGGAGACATCCTGGTTGTCTCGGTTAGTTCCGAAATAGACGATGGAATGTTTGGTGAACTAATGGCTACATCGGCGATCGCACGGGGTATCCGTGGACTCATAATCGATGCCGGAGTGCGAGACGTCGCAGCACTGAGGGAGATGGACTTCCCGGTATGGTCAAAGGCAATATGCGCGAAGGGTACCGTCAAGTTGCGTGGAGGATCGGTGAACGTGCCCATAGTGTGTGCCGGCCGATACATATGCCCCGGTGACGTAATTATCGCCGATGATGACGGGGTCGTTTGTGTGCGGCGCGAGGATGTTGAACGTGTCATTGACGCAGCGCACGAGCGCGAAAAACGAGAGGTCAAAGTGCGTGAACGCTTGAGCAAGGGTGAACTTGGAATGGACTTCTATGGACTCTGGACTCTACTCGATGAACAGGGAGTATGGGTGGAAGGTCTTGATGCTAGCTCTGCGCATCATTCTGAGGGAGTGTACTAGGTGTGGCCACGATAACTAGTGGCTTTGGAACCTCTCACAGCCCATTGCTTAGCATTCCTGCTGGGTTATGGAGTGAGTGGACAAAATTTCGGGATTATCCAAATCGGGCTTTACTCGATAATCAGGGCACGGTTCGGACGTACCCAGAGTTGGCTGCGATTGTACAGGATCGATTTTCTAACGAGATCCAACCAGAGGTTATTCTGGAAAGATACTCCAGCTGTCAACGTGCTATCGGGCGCTTGGCATCGGAGATAGATAGAAGTGGTATCGATGCGCTTATCATTCTTGGCGACGATCAGGTGGGTGAGGTGTTTGAACCTTCGAATATGCCAGCGATCTACATCTACTGCGGTGAAGAGGTACTGAACAGGCATGTTGATCCTTCTCCGGACCTTCCAGATGCAGTCAACATTGGTAGGTGGGGATCAGCTGGCGGAAGGGACCGCCATTATCCCGTTGCCCAGGAATTGGCAGTCCACCTTGTATCTCAGCTCGTTGAGGGAGGATTTGACATCGCTCAGGGTAAAGAGTTGCCAAAAGAAAAGAGCATAGGTCATGCCTTTGGTTTCGTAATTAACCGACTAATCCCACATCGCGCCTTACCTATCGTACCGATAATGATCAATAGTTACTTTCCGCCCAACCAACCAACACCGATGCGCTGTTATAGCCTAGGCCAGGCGCTACGTCGGGCAGTCGAGTCCTTCCCCCCATCATCGAAAGTAGGCATCATGGCCTCTGGAGGATGGAGTCATTTTGTGGTCGACGAAGAAATCGACAAACT
>JAJYVK010000300.1 GCA_021792075.1 Actinomycetes bacterium
ACTACGCCCATTCCAATGACGACAACTCTTGAAGGCGGCACGCCCGAAGCGCCTCCTAGAAGGGTCCCGGAACCCTCGCCCAGATAATATGCCCCGATGATCGCCGCTGCTCTGCCCGCAACCTCGCTCATGGGCGCCAGGAGCGGATGGCCCTTTTCCGAGGTGAGCGTTTCAAAGGCGTACGCCTCGACACCGGAGGTGACAAGCGCCTCGGTTAGTTCAGCATCAGCCGCCAAGTGCAGGTAGGCAAAAAGCTGCAACCCAGGTCGGAAATAGGCGCGCTCAGCGGGTTGCGGCTCTTTCACCTTGCAAACGATCTCTGCAGACCAGGCCTCCTCGGCGCTGTCGACTATTCGAGCTCCGACCAAACGGTAGTCGTCATCGCTGAATCCAGAGCCAAGCCCGGCCCCCTTCTGAACCATGGTCTCGAGACCAGAGTGGACCAACATCTTCACCGCGCTGGGATCGAGCACTATTCGCCGCTCGCCATCCTTGGTCTCGGCTGGAAGCCCAATAGTCCTCGTCATCAAAGGCCCTCCTACAACTAGATCCCGCGCATCCCGTCCTAGCTATCTACCAGGCCCCGTTGCGAAGTCGCGAACGAGACCCCCAGCCAGGCCAGGTGAAGCAATCGTTTACTCTCAACTACAAGCTACACGCGATCCATGTTCGCTTCTACTGGGAAAATGGCCGCCTGTACAGATGAGATCCGACCCGACACCGCTGAGCTGAGGTAGTAGCGACCCTGTCTCGAAAGAGACCGATCACACGTGCCAAAACCGGAATCCTTAGAAGGAAAAGTCTGTAAGCCCTCTGAATAGTCCCGAGATCTAGCCAGCAATATTTGAGAAGCTTTTGGCAAGGCGTGCTACCAGGAGTTCAACCGCAAGCTCAGGAGAGAGCCCCCCTTCGCCCTTGATCTGGCGATCTGCCTGTGACAGCCATACGAAGGCTTGGGCGAGTCTGGCATATCCAAAGCGTCTTGCACTGGCAAGATTCTTCTTTAGTACAAACTCCGGTTTGGAGTATTTCTTGTCTCTTTCACGAAGTGCTGCCAAAGCCTGTGCCGGGGTATTGATGCCGCTCCCCGAGACGACCGCAAGTTCAGCCAACCTGCGCTGGAGGATCGCAACTATCACCAAGGGGTGCCTCTTCCCGGCCTGCATAAGCCGATCCAACATCTCGAGAGATTCGTGAACCTTGCCTGATTCGATCGCATCGGTAAAGTCCCAAGGTGCCACGTCACCAGGTGCCGGCAGATAGCTCTCGAGAGTTCCGACATCGATGCGGCTGGATTCCCCGGCAACTGCCTTGAGAAGCTCGAGGACTTGGCCCACCTGGGCCACGTCCTCCCCCATGTGGCGAGCCAGCAACCTGAAAGCATCCGGATCGAACATCAGCCCGGATTCGTGGACCATATCCGCCAGGAAACCGCTCTTTCCATCCTTGTTCTTGAGCGAAGAGTCGAGCACCCACTTCTTGTTTGCAAAGAAAGACCTCAACTTTGTATCAACGCTGCCCGAGAAATTAGCAAGAACGAGGTAGTTGTCGCCGCTGTATGATTCCAATGTCGTAAGCAGGAGCGCGGAATCTTCGGAACTAAGCGCTGAAGGGTCTCTCAGTACTATGAGGGCGCTGGGCGAAAAGATGAAGCTCTGATAGAGGCTGGCGACAACATCTATGACCGAGCACTCACCACCTTGGAAGACAACCCGTTCCAACTCGCCCCCCGTTATAGTCTCGATCTTTTCCACCAGTTCGGAAAAGGCCTTGTAGACAAGCTCAGGATCGTCGCCCACTATCAGTGTGGCTCGGGAGATCACGCTTTGCGAAGCTCTCATCTCATCTCTCCAAAACCCAGGCCGGGGGGTACCCGGCGGCAATGGCGCTTATGACGTCCAATGTTTGACGCGTACCTGCCACATCATGAACTCTGAAGACCTTTGCGCCCTTCAACGCACCGATCGCCGCAGCAGACAGCGAACCGGTTCTCCGCTCCGAAACCGTCTTTCCAAGGATGTCTCCCACAAAACCCTTGTTGGAGGCGGAGATCAACACAGGGTATCCCAGCTGGCAAAGCTGTTCGGTGGAGAGCAGGAGCTCCATCGACTGATCGGTTGTCTTCCCGAGATCGAAACCCGCATCAACTATGATGCTCTCGCGTGCTATTCCCGCCTCCAACGCCAGGTTGACCCGGTTGGCCAAGAACTCTTTGACTTCCGCCTTCAAATCGCGATAAATGGGGTTCGGATCAGCCAGCCTCGGCACCAGTCTGATATGGGTGGCAACGACGGCACCATTGTAACGCGCCACGTTTCCAAGGTATCCTCTTGAGCCGAAGCCCGAGATGTCGTTGCCTAGTGCCGCACCGGCCCTCATGGCCTCATCGATCACTCGCGCATTCCAGGTATCCACGCTCAGTGCAACATCGAAACGCTCCCGCAGGAGTTCGATTGCCGGGATCACGCGATCAAGCTCCTCCGCCTCGGGAACCTCAGGCCCAGGTCCAGCCTTGACCCCGCCAACATCAAGGATGTCCGCACCTTCTAATACAAGCTGCTCCGCCCGCCGTAAAAATGCCTCAAGCTCGAAATACTTCCCGCGATCAAAAAAAGAGTCTTTGGTGCGATTCAGTATCCCCATTACTAGAGATCTCTGTTCGAGGTCGAACTCGAAGCTCCTGAGCTTGAGCACCATCGAACGCGCTAGAAAAGCCTTGAGGTGAGGGCCTTGCGATACTGGGCAACCTTGGGGTCGGCAGGATCAAATGTCGCCAAAAGATCGAGATACTCTTTCCTCGCCTGGTCATCATCTCTCACGAAATCGAGCAGCCCATCAAGACGAGCCTCTACCTCGTCTTGAGAGGAAAAGCTTATGTCTTTGGATAGCAGGCGAGCCTTCGCTGCCAGCTGACGCAGTTCATCATTCTCTGGAACCCTTGAAATCAGCTCGAGCGCAGCTTCGTAGTCGCCACTATCTATCTTGAGGCTGGCAAGCTTGGCAATCGCACCCACATGTCCTGGATCGAGCTCCAGAGCGTTCAAAAGGCTTTCCTCGTCACTGGACTCAGCCAGCAGATCCGCCGGCGAGTGAATCGGAGCCAACTTCTCCACCCATGCCCGGATCTGTTGTTCAGGGAGGGCCCCTACGAAGGAGTCCACGATCTTGCGATCCTTTATGGCGAAGACGGCCGGAATGGATTGCACTCTGAACGCCTGCGATATTGCAGGATTTTCGTCCACATTGACCTTCGCCAGTGCGACACGTCCCTCCGTCTCGTCAATCACCTTTTCAATCATTGGACCCAAGGTTCGACAGGGGGCACACCAAGGAGCCCAGAGGTCAATGACTACCGGCACTGTCTCTGACAGATCCAGTACGTCCTTTTCAAAGGTTGCATCTGTAACTTCAATCATAACTAGAGCTTATTCCATCAGCTGTTGTTACGCATCAACAGCGCAATCTCATCGAAGAGTCGTTTCGTTCCTGGCGAGGACAGCTCTTAAGTCCAGACACAAATTTAAGGCATTCTCAAGGGAACTCTCATGAAGGAGGCGTCTGATTTCCAGGTTGAAGAGTAGACCACCGTTTTTCCCGAATAAAAGGTCAGATCTAGCGGTGAGACACAGACCATGTTGCACGTTCCGCTCACCTTTCCCAAGGGTACGATAAAGAAAGACCAACCGTCGAT
>JAJYVK010000301.1 GCA_021792075.1 Actinomycetes bacterium
AGTACCGACCCGGTAAATGGCGCCGTAGTAGGTGAAACACTCACTGTTGGCGAACTTGACGAAGTCAACGCAAATGAAGTAGTAGCCGCAGTGTACGTGGTTGATCCAACAACATCGGCTGTAACTGTATAAGGGTTACCAGTCAAGTTGGACGCGTTTGCGAAACCATCAATCGTGATAGACACACTCTCGCCAGCTGTCAATGAGCTGGTTGACACAGAGTAACCACCTGTAGCCGAAGCAATCGTTTCTGCCTGAGTTACTCCTCCTGCCGTCACGATAGCAGAACCAACTGAAGTAGTTCCCGGAAGTCCGGTGAGGACGACACTAGTTCCAGATTCGCCACTTGGAACATTGAATCCAAATGTGTAAATCACGCCAGTTGCATTTTCTGCCGTGTTGGAGGCGGCAAAGCTCAAACCTCCAGTAACTGGGGATCCAATCGCATACGCATTTGACTGGATGTCACTAAATGCGAAAGCCTGTGAGGCTCCAACTACGGCCGCCCCCAGTCCGCTCAAGGTCAGAGCCGATGCTCCGACCAACGTGAGGGCGCGCCGACGGAATGAACTTCCTCGACTACGCCCTTCTAAATTATTAGATTCCATTACCTCTACATCCTCCTGCACTTCTTAGGTGCGGTTCTGTTCTGGTCTGGTGTCTATATCTCCATACTGGTCTTTTCAGATATCTCTGAAGCGGCGCCCGGCATGAAGAATTAGACGCTTGTACCGTGCACAAGACCCACTACGGACCTTGTATGCAATACACAAGATAACAATATAAATGCACTTCCCAGCCATGTCAAGCATGCAAGCCAATCAAATCACTAGGTCTTCAAATGCAACTGACCTTCAAAGTTGCTGCAAAATGAGCACAATTTTCGTTACTGAGCCTAACCCTCAGATGCTCCTTGGACTTTGCGTCGGATTGAGGCTTGTGAACTGTTCGTGCAAAACCAGGGGATCTTCTTACGCTGCACCCCGACAATCCGATGAGAGCAAATTCAAATAATTTGCAAGCATTCCACTTGGACCTGATGCCCTAATGATATAACTCAAACACAATATGTGTGTTTAACTGGACCTTTATCGATTAACAGGTGGTATTTGTGCTGATTGCCCAGAAGCATTGAAGAGCTGCCGATGTCTCCAACTCAAAGAAGATTAGAAATTCAGCCATTGGAAATCTCAAGCAGACGCTTGTTGTCAGAGAGAGACAATCAATAGATAAACAACATTTTTCAAGATGGCCAAGCTATTTCTGTTCGCGTCTTCCGCGCTCCCTGCAACTACCAGCAATCAGAACACCCGTGCAATTAATGGAAATCTTTTATAAAGACTTTTGTTCAAAATGCCGCCAACTGGAGTTGCATGACCACGCGGAGGCTGGCCCGCTGACACCGAAGTCAGCGAACAGGCGTGGCCCTAGTGTCCCTAGTCAGAAGTTCGCTCATCTAGTGGTCTTAGGTATTTCTCCATTGAAGCAAAGATCTCCTCAGCGCTCTTCGTCCATTTGAAGGGTTGCGGGTTTTCGTTCCAGAGCGATATCCAATGATTTATCGACCGGATGAGATCCTTTTCCGATTTGTGGGTAGAACGTCTCAGCCATTTGTTCGTTAGTTCGGAGAACCACCTCTCAACCAGGTTCATCCAGGATGAATAAGTTGGGGTAAAGTGAAAATGAAACTGCGGATTCTTTATCAGCCAGGCTCTTACTGCATCGGTCTTGTGGGTGGAAACGTTGTCTAAGACCAAGCGTATCTCCAGGTCTTTGGGAACCTCTTTTTTCACTTGATCCAAAAACGCTATGAACTCAGTTGCGCGATGAGCCTTGGTGGTGTTGGTGATCACCTTTCCTGAAGCCACTTAGGGCGGCATAGAGGTTGGTGGTGCCGTGTCTTATGTAGTCATGCGTCTGACGCTCTGGGACGAAAGGCCTAAGAGGCAGGAGCGGCTGGGTGCTCTCGAGCGGCTGGATCTGGGTCTTCTCGTCAAAGCATAGAACAAGTGCGGCATTTGGGAGGATTCAGGTAGAGCCCGACGACGTCACGGACCTTCTCTGTGAAATTGGGATCGGTGCTTATGTTGAAGTACTCAATCAGATGGGGTTTGAGACCAAAGGTTCTCCAGATACGAGAGACCGTCGATTGTGATACCCCCGCCACCTTGGCCATCTCCGTCGTCGACCAATGGGTGGCATTTCTCCGCTCGGTAGTGGTGGTCAGGCGGATGATCTCTGCAATCTTTTCATCGCCATGAGTTCTCGGAGTTCCAGAACGCAAAGCATCAGAAAGGACTGAGACTCCAAAGAGCGAAAAGCGTTTGCGCCACTTTGCGACCGTGAACCCTGAGGCGCCGGAAAACGACATGATCTCCTTGTGGCTCAGGCCATCGGCAGCCCCTAGGGCGATCTTTGCACGCGTAACATGAGACTGTGGCGAGGTGGTCTTTCTAACGACTCCCTCTAAAAAGTTCCTCTCCTCCAAAGACAGCACAACTTGGAAAGCTGGTCTACCGATCTTGTTTGCCATGGATCCCCCTAGTTTAGCTAAATGGGCCTTCACAAGGAGAAAACACCGCTAAAAGGGGATTAATTCCCGTATTTATGTGAACTTCTGGCTAGGGACACTAGGTGCCTGCACCAGTTGACCAAATCGGACCCACAATGATTTCTCCCCGGGGTTTGGTTTTGGTTAGCTCAAATCTGATCTCAGGAATCCTCGGAGGGCCGAAAACACAGGATCGAAGCCCTTGACAAGAAGTGACCCCCTGGATTTCCCAGAGGGCCACCTCGACCAGACACTAGACCAGATTTCGAATCACTCCAAAGAGCAATCCTCCCTAGCCCGGAAAATTCTAGATGCGCCTCGCCAAAGTAACACCTAGGGCCGGACCAGTACTCCTGAATCCGAGCAGAAGAACAAGGGTCTTCCATATCAACTCTATTACAAAGCAGATTGCCTTGCAACTAGAATTGAGCGGTATTTCTCAACCGCCATCAAACATTCTATCAAATGCCCGCACATCTTCGCAGCACTTGTTTTCAAGATTATTCGCAGCTCTCACCAGCCCATTTGCCAACGACCGCCGGTTACATCTGGACCTGATAGTCGACGGTGCAAAGCTACAGATTTGTAATTACCGGCCAGAAACATAAACGACCTCTTGGGATTCGAGCACACAGGTGTTCGAAGAATCCCGCTCAATCCCCGGTTAACGCCGAATAGCCGCTTGCGGACAATCTGCCGGCAAAACGGCTATTCGAGAGCGGATTTGGAGTGTAGCTCATTCCTTCTGATGCTGTTTAATCGCCTCTCTGCGTTGGTTGTACTCTTCGATATCTATCTCGCCGCGTGCCAAGCGCTCGTCAAGGATCTTGAGGGCATTTCCACCGCCCGACAGATCCTGGTCATGCCAACCAAGGCGACGAAGCGGACCCCGAAAGAACAGGTAAACCAGCAACAAAACCAGAGCAATAAATACGAGCATCATAATCAACCCAAACACGGGGTGCCAAGACCAAGCATCAGGACCGCCGTAGTAGTACCTCATAACTGTCTCCTAAGTGGAGTGCAGATGTCACCTCCGCACTCCCTAATTCAAATGTAGTTGCCAAACCTTGGAAATTACTTGGAAGTAACTTAAAAGTCAGCTTGAGGGTTGGCCTTGAAATCCCCAGTTATTCCCT
>JAJYVK010000302.1 GCA_021792075.1 Actinomycetes bacterium
CCTGCAAAGTACCGCCAACAATTTGGCCCTCCGCTAGGAGAGGGTTGATAATCGTACCGGCATCATCGATGGCGATGACCCGCTTGAGCTTGACATTCCCGGTACTCACATCGATTGCCACCTCTGCACCGTAGCCCCCAAACGGAAATGACGCACCTGGGATGTCGGAGCGAGTCTTCGATTCGAGCTTCAGACCCGCTCCTGAGTCTTGCATCTGGCGGGCGATCTCGAACAGCGTCATGTTAGGCTCGGGACTGCCCTGGACATGGATCGTGTCCCCCTCCCATACCAGATCTTCTTTCGATGCCTCCAGCTGCGTAGCCGCCCAATCTGCAGCCATTGCCTTAACCTCTCTGGAGGCTAGCACCAGAGCCTCTCCTCCCAAAAGCATCGATCTGGAGCCAAAGGTGCCGACACCGGGCCCGTAGTCAGAGTCCCCCTGCTTGACCAAGATCGATTCGATATCGACACCGAGTTCATCGGCGATTATCTGGGCAAAGGAGGTTTTGTGGCCTTGGCCGTGGGCCGAGGAACCGCTAGTCGCAACGACACTCCCGCTTCCAACGATCTCGACGCTGCCACTTTCCCAGAACCCAGCACCTGCAGGCTCGACCGACATCGCAAATCCGGTCGCGGAGACCCAGCCATCGACCTGGCCGGAAGAGTCACCATCGCCGACTCGACCCAACAGTTCGGTTACTCTCTCGAGTGTTGGCGCATAGTTGCCGGAATCATATGTCTGCCCCAATGGTGTCCGGTACGGAAACTCCTCTGGTAAGAGTATGTTTCGCATTCTTATCTCAAGGGGATCGAGGCCTGTTTCCCGCGCGGCCATCTCGACTATTCTTTCCACGAAATAACATGCCTCGGGTCTCCCTGCCCCCCTATAAGGCCCGGTGGGTACCTTGTTTGTCGCGACGCCTTTCAACGTCACTCTGGCAGCTGGAATCCGGTACGCGCCGGTCATCAGAGAGGCTGCAGTAACTGGAGCAACTGTCGTCGATGGGAAAAGGTACGCGCCAAGATCGGCCAGGAGATCCGCTTCGATCGCTAAAAACCTTCCTTCTCCGTCGATTCCAAGTCGAACGACCGCACTAATTCCGCGCCCCTGGTAGGAAGAGGTAAAGTTCTCCGAGCGATCCTCCACCCACTTTATGGGACACCCGAGCTTTGTTGAGGAGGCATACGCCAGCAGGTACTCCTGGGGCGAACCACCTTTGGACCCAAACGCTCCCCCAACTTCGGGGACTATCACCCTGATAAGTTCAGGTGCAATGCCGAACATCTGGGAGAGCTGCGCGCGGGGGCGGTGGGGGTCCTGGCTAGAGGCCCAGAGCGTGACCTTGCGAGTGTTATCGTCGAAGGAAACCAGGCAACCACGCGGCTCCATAGGTGCCGCGACAAGTCTGGGCAGTTCGAAGCTTCCTTCGACAACCGTGATGGCCTGTGACATAAGAGCCTCGAAGTTGTCACTCTCTCTTTTCAAGCTCATAAGAACGTTGCTTTCCGATCCCTCATGAAGCAGCTCTTCGCCGTTCAAAGAGGCGCATGGATCGACAACGGCTGGCAACGGCTCGTAATCAACTTCCACCATTTCCGAGGCGTCTTCCGCTTGCGCCTTAGAGCTGGCTATCACAACCGCAACTGGCTCCCCAACGAAGTTTACGACTCGCTCTGCAATCAGCGGCATCATTATGTTTCGGACATCTACGCCCGGGCCAACCATCGGCACAGGCGGGGTGTACATGCCCGCAAAGTCCTGCGCCGTATATACCGCGATGACACCGCTCATCTGAGAGGCAAGGGAGGTGTCTATGGAACTGATTATCGCCCTGGCAGCCGTTGACCTGACAACACGCATATGAAGCTGTCCATCGAGACTTATGTCATCTAGGTACTTTCCTTCGCCTCGAACGAGGGCGTCATCCTCGAATCTGGCAAGAGGCTGTCCAACCCATTTGCGAGCCGTCTTGTCCAATTGCGAACCTCCTGGGCATTGAAACGAAGCCTCTAGCGCTGCAAAAAGCGCTGGCACGCTTAACTCTATCTCAACGGTTATGCCTGTGCACCAGGATATCCCTGGGGCAGTTTCAAGCACCCTTATCGTAGCCGTGGGTTGGCGACCTCGGCTTGTCTGACTCGACCGCTTCAAGACTCTGCAGTGGACCTTGTTCTTTGGCCGCATATTTTCATCTCAGGACTCGCCTGCGATCCGGCACTGAGCCTAGGATGGATCTATACCGGTTCAACGAAACGTGGGAGTGAACTCCCCCCCGAACCCGCGTCGGCTCAACCCATCGAAGTAGGAGGAGACATGCGCGCCTGGACAGTCAAGGATCCTGGACCGATCGATACCCACCCCATCCAACTCGTGGAAAGAGAGGCTCCTGAGCCCGGGCCAAGACAGGTGCTCGTAAAGGTGCTCACCTGCGGTGTTTGTAGAACGGATCTTCATCTGGCCGAAGGCGACCTGGTGCCAAAGCGAAGAGGGGTAATCCCTGGCCACGAAGTCATTGGCATCGTCGAGGCCATGGGAAGCAGTTCCGCAAGATTCTCTCTCGGAGACCGCATTGGAATCGCATGGCTGAGAAGAACATGCGGCATTTGTTATTACTGCAAAAGCGGTTCCGAGAATCTGTGCATTTCTCCGCTGTTCACGGGCTGGGACGAAGACGGGGGGTTCGCAGAGTATGCGGTAGTCGACGAAGATTATGCCTATCCAATCCCCGATGAGTTCTCAGACGAAACGGCAGCTCCGCTACTATGCTCGGGAATCATCGGGTACCGTGCCCTGCGCCGTTCAGCGCTGCCTGATGGCGGCCGCCTAGGGATATATGGTTTCGGGGCTTCAGCTCACCTGTCAATCCAGATCGCCCTACACCAAGGTGCGAGAGTGCACGTGGTGACCAGGTCGGAAGATGCCCGTAAGCTGGCTTTGCAGATGGGAGCCTCCTCCGCAGTCGATGTCGGAGAGTATCCACCCGAACCTCTGGACTCGGCGATACTTTTTGCCCCTGTCGGATCGCTGGTCCCGCAGATAATGGAGGCACTCGATCGGGGCGGCACACTTGCCATTGCGGGAATACATCTGAGCGACATACCCTCACTCTCTTATGACCGGCACGTCTTCCTGGAGAAGAACCTGCGGAGCGTCACGGCCAATACGAGAAAGGACGGAACGGAATTTCTCGAGCTGGCGGCCCGAATCCCGATCAAGGTCACTACGGTCGTCTACCCTTTCGAACAAGCGGACAAAGCTCTCACTGATCTTGCCCATGATCGCTTCACTGGGGCTGCTGTACTCACGATGAGACCGACTGCACAGTAGGACCCCGATGTCGACAAGAACTCTTAAACGGCACCTGCATCGGATCAAACTTTCTCACTTGCGAGAGGCTGCCAAAGAGATGAGGCAGGTCTCGACCGCCTATTACCACCACGGTTAAGAGGGGAAAACCAGTTCAGCGGGTCACTACAACAGATGATGCTGCGTCTCATCGCACAGACGGCACCAAGGTGAGGGGAACCGGCTCAAGACCTTGACACCAGTTGCACTCGCCTATACGCTCAGTGTGAATATACCCAAAGATACGGGGTGATAGGTGCTTATCTCCACGATGAACGATGTTCCCGGCTTCGAAATTACCGAGGTTCTGGGCGAAGTATTTGGTCTCACGGTAAGA
>JAJYVK010000303.1 GCA_021792075.1 Actinomycetes bacterium
TTTTGATGGCCATTACGAAACCTTCTTCCAGCGACTACTCCGTGAACTGGGCCATATTGAACCCCTGAAGGTCATTGCGTCATCAGCCACAATTGAGGCCTTCCAGAGACAGGTTGCACACCTTTACGGCAGAACCGAGGCTCAAGCGCGAGTCTTTCCAGGCCCTGGTCCAACGCTCTTGCAGTCGTTCTATGCCGAGACCCTCGATGTCGCCCAAAGGATCTTCGTCGGAATCCTTCCACACAACAAAACCATATTCAACGCCGTGCTGGAGCTAATCGAGATGTACCATCGGGAAGTCCAGACACTTCAAATGCTTACCCCGGCGGTCGCAAACCCATACGGCGGGGCTCTGCGCGTTGGAAGCGATGACTGGAATCAACTGCTCAATCTCTATGCCACATCGCTTTCCTATTTCTTGGCTGGCCGTGAACTCAATTCCATTCGGACAGATATTGAGGGCGACGTAAATCCCAGCCTCGAGAGAGACAGATTCCGTGCTCTTGAGCTTCATGAGTTGACGGGCAGCACTACTACCGACCAAGTTAGCCGCATTCTCGACACGCTTGAGACTCGGAGTGATCCCAGAGCCTCCGATGCAGTCTTAGCGACCAGCATGGTCAGCCATGGGGTCGATATCGATAGGCTCAACGCTATGCTGTTCTATGGCATGCCGCGCCAGAATGCGGAATACATACAGGCATCGAGCCGCATTGGCCGGGCGAACGTAGGACTGGTGCTCGTATGCCTGCACCCCGCCCGCGAGCGCGACCAGAGCCACTACTCGTATTTTCGAAAGTACCACGAATTCCTGGGCCAGCTCGTTGAGCCGGTGGCGATTAACCGATGGTCTCGATTCAGCATCAATCGGACGATACCCGGCCTCTTTACCGCGATGCTCCTTCAGCTCCATTCGAATAGAGACGCCACTGCGGACCCGAACAAGTATTACATGCTCGACTTTTTGAGGCAGAAGATAAGCGCGGGCGAGTTGAAGGTAGATGACTTCATTCCGTTCCTGGAGGATGCCTATTTGGTCTCTTCGCCGCAAACGCCGGGTGAGATGGCTTTTCGAGAGGACATCCGAATGCGTGTTCAGCAGTTTTTCGATCAGATCATCTCACAGGGCTCAGGGCGGAAGTTCGTATCGGAGGCATTGATTCCAAAGCCCATGCGAAGTCTCCGGGACGTTGATGAAGCGATTGAAATCGAACTCGATTCGCTCGGGAGTTCTTGGGCAGCCCGAACCTGAGGAGAAATCGATGCCACGGCGAATGACAAGGGGCAAGCACCAAATCCTATTTAACATACTCCCCGAAAGAACCTTTGACTTTGACAAGGTTGCGGTGATTGCCCGAGTATCGAAGATCAGGGGTGTTGCCCGAACCGACCTCAACGCATCCGTCCTTTTGCGCAGAATTGAAGGCGAAGCGAAGGCCTGGATCTCAGACCTTCGCCCCGCCCTACGGGATGAGGTGCTCCGCGATCCTTCGCGATTTGTTCTCATAGACCCGGGTCGAGTCGAAGCGGAGATGTTTCCCCGTGTGTTCTGGTGCCAGAACGGAGCCTGCGGCCGCATCTTCGACCATAGCGGAGGGGAGGACCTGCCATCCGCGACATGCCGGGCATGCAAGACCGGCGCGCTAGTACAGATGCGGTTTATCCGGATCCACCGGTGCGGAGCAGTCGCGCCCTTGGTCCCGTTTTCCTGTCCCAAGTGCAAGTCGAGTAGCGCTATGGCTCTAGATACACGAAAGAGCGAGCGCGTCTCCAACTTTACATGGATTTGCAGGAAGTGCACCCAGCGGCAGCCCGTGCTCGCGGGAATGTGTAACCAATGCCGGTGGCCCAACCCAGCGGAACAAAAGATGGATATCGTTGTTCATCGGGCAGGCAGGAGTTACTACGCGCAGGTCACGACACTGCTCAACATACCGAACCGCAACCTCGACGGTTTCTTCGCGTTGAAGGAGTGGCCTGCCATCGCGGCCGCAAAGTACTTTCAGCTCCCGGAAGTCGCTGGGAAGACACTCACCGATTTCCGAGGCAACGCAGGCTCAGGAGACGGCGTCTTTAACCTTTCCTCGGCAGCTGAGCAGCAATTGGCCGCCAAGGGCTACGATCCTAAACAGATTGAGAAGTTTAAGGAGATGTTTGGCCAACTGGCGACTGCGCCGGAGAAAACCGAGCCAGCGAAGATCGCAGAAGCACTTGAAAGGCGGACGGGCATCCCGCCTGCCACGTGGGATGCAATTGGCCAAGAAATGATGGACGCGGTGATGCCGCTAGAGACAGGGCGTCCCAAAGAGCTCTTCGATCTGGGTCAGTCTCCGGCGGAACAATCCGCAAAGAAAATCGGCCTGTCGGGCGTGAAGCTCGTGAGCGATTATCCCATCTTGACCGCGACCTATGGATACAGCCGAGCCGAATATTCTGCAAACGCATGTCGCTTGAACCCATTTCCGCCCGATGCCGATCACGGCGGCAAGTATCCAATCTTTGTAGATCAAATCCAGGCAGACGCGCTGATGATCTCCCTTGATCCGAAGCGAGTATGTGATTGGATTCAAAGCAATGGGTTCGGCGTTGATCTGGCTGGATCAGATCGAGATGCTGCGACGCGCGCCTGTTTTGTGCCCTTTCTCAATGGAATCCAGCTAAGAGAGACGATTAAGGCTGCCACGCCTCAAGCGCGTCTGGCCTTTGGCCTTCTCCATACCATTAGCCACTTAATGATTCGAAAAGCGGCACTCCTCTGTGGCCTCGACCGTGAGAGCATGTCGGAGTATTTGCTCCCACGAGCTGGCGCCGTCGCCATCTATTGCAATCACCGTTTTGGCGCCACGATAGGAGCCCTCACATCTCTCTTTGAACAGTCTCTTGAGGAATGGCTCAATCTGGTGCGCGATTCACGGACCTGCGTGTATGATCCGGTTTGCAAGGACCGTACTGGAAACTGCCACGCTTGCGTCCATCTTGCCGAAACTAGCTGCCGGTACTTCAATATGAACCTTAGCCGCAGCTTCTTGTTCGGAGGACCCGATTCGGAGCTGGGGAATGTCCAACGTGGCTATTTTGTCTAACTTATCGTCGGACCCCGTCGAGTTTGTGCTCACTCCTCCAGCCGAGTATGGCCTTGATCTAGCCTATAAGTTTCGGGCCCGACATACGCTGGGTGCGCTGACACAACTCATCGCTGGGGCCAAAGCCGAAATCATAATCGCAAGCCCTTTTATTCAGGAATCCGAAATCCTGGGATCAGGGCCTCTTGGACTGGCTCTGATCGGTGCTGTCAGACGAGGAGTGCCCGTGGACTTCGTCAGCACGGGAAGCAGTTTGGCAGCAATTCGACTGAAGAAGTTCGGAGGCCGCGGTGGAAAAGTTCGACTATTCCAGCCCAAGAGAAATATCAAGGACGTTCGGCAACTTGGGTCGCATGCAAAGTTTTGCGTCGTGGACTCACAGCACGTTTACGTTGGAAGCGCAACCCTTACCTCGCCGGGTCTAGGGTCGAACCTAGAAATGGGCTTCGTGATCCACGGTGAAATGGCGAATCGCATCGCCTCGATGTTTCGTTTCTTAAACGACTCGGGTTTCCTAATCGAAGTGACATAAGAGAGGACGTACTGAAAAACTACGCTATCAACGACTCCGCGTCGCTAACGCTCCGAGGGGGCCTC
>JAJYVK010000304.1 GCA_021792075.1 Actinomycetes bacterium
TCGGGGAGCCAAGGAATCTGCCATGGAAGATGGCCTTTGAGGAGCTCATTAGCTCGAGGCGGTCCCCATGATCCGCTTTTGTAGGGTAATGGGGCCTGAGGTTGGCTTATCAGCGGCTGGAGAACCCGCCAGGTCTCTTCAACCACGTCCTCACGTGTGAACAGTGAATAATCTCCGATCAGCGCGTCATACAGCAGGCGCTCATAGGGTTCAGGGGGCCTGCCCAGCTCGGCTTCAAAGGGGAGGTCCATGTGCACGCTTTTAGAAGCCATGCCCTCTGGACCCTTGGACAACATGACTAGCCGTACGCCTGGACTCGGGTCGATATTGATTATCAGCTGGTTCTGATCGGCGTTGCGCTCTCCGTCCAAAAAAGCCAGACGGGGCGGGCGCTTGAATATCACCCTGACCTCAGTGGCTGTCGCAGCTAATGCCTTGCCAGCCCGGATGAAGAAGGGCACACCAGACCAGCGCCAGTTCTCCACCGCAAGACGAAGCGCTACGTAGGTCTCGGTGTTCGAATTGCTCTTCACGCCGGGAACCTTCTTGTACCCGATGTACTGACCCCGCACACTGCTTGCGGGATCGACGTCTGTCATTGCCCGGAATACATCGACTTTCCTGTCCCAAAGCGCTCGATAGCCTGCCTCAACCGGTGCTTCCATGGCAATCAGGGCGAGCACTTGCATGAGGTGGTTCTGCACCACGTCGCGAAGCGCGCCGACCGGATCGTAGAACGCGCCTCGATCCTCCACTCCGAACTTCTCGGCCAGGGTGATGTGAACTGCGGCCACATGATCGCGATTCCATACCGGTTCGAGAAGCGTGTTGGCAAAGCGCAGAAATGAGATGTCCAATACTGGCTGCTTACCCAAGAAGTGGTCGATTCGAAGGATCTGCTCCTCAGTGAGCAGTCTGTGCAGGTCCTCGTTGAGGGCGCGGGCAGAAGCTAGATCGTGTCCGAACGGCTTTTCGATCATCACCCTGGCTCTTTTAGTGATCTTTGCTTGGACAAGCCCAGCGACAACCGATGAAAACAGTGTTGGCGGAACCTCCAGGTAGAACAGCGTCTGGGAATTCGGCTTCAATTGTTTTGCCAGCGCTGCGTAAGTGGAGGGGTCAGCCAAGTCCCCTTGCACGTAACTCAGCCGACGTGCTAGTCGATTGAAGATCTCGTTGCCCACCTTTTCGCCTGTCGCATCAAGAGCTGCTCGCGCCGAAGCGCGGAGCTGATCAACGTTCCACTGCTCCATGGCGACGCCGATGATCGGGCAGTCCAGTCGACCGGCAGCTTCAAGCCGGTAGAGGGAGTGGAAGGTCATCTTTTTAGCGAGGTCTCCCGTAATGCCGAAGATGACCATGGCATCTGCTTGGTTTGACGAGATTTTGCTCATATGAGTCGTGCTCCCCAGGTCGTTACCATGCTCTCACCCGGTTCCAGCCTTTTGAGGCCGTCACCACTCTGGAAGGCATTGGGAGGGCATGTCATGGGTTCGGCGCCCAGCCCCTTGCGTCGTCTATCCGGTGCCAGGGTATCGCCGCTATAGAGTTCGATAATCGGATAGCTCTCATCAACCCAGAGTTCTGCGATATGTCCATCGGCCCCACGGAGACGCGCCCAAGCCAGCCCTTGAGGGTCCCGGGCGAGGTCGGTGAATGCGAAATCGAGGTGCTGAGATCCGACGGGCCTGGCTCGGCGAAAGTCGTAAACTGTTGCTTCCACGGCCTCAGTGCCGATGGGCAGCTGACGCTCGTCGTCGGTAAGGATGCGTGTGGCAGCCTCAAGTTGCAGTGTGCACTCATCGACCAGCCCGGTGCCAGGGGAGAGGTACGGGTGTTGTCCGCAACCGTAGGGACAGGCGTGCACTCCGGCGTTAGTGGCTGTCGTCGTCACCTTAAGCCCTTCAGCTCCAAGAGCATATTCAACTGTCACCTCGAGAACGAAGGGATAACCCTGCATAGGAAAGAGTCGTATTTCCATGGTCACCCCAGCCGCCGATTGGCGCGAGATCTGCCAAGGGCGCCAACGAAGCAAACCGTGAATGGCGTTGTGTTTTTCGGGCTCCGTAAGTGCCACCTGGTAACTATTCCCGTCGAAGTAGTACTGCCCGTCCTCCAGACGATTCGGCCATGGAATGAGCGGGGTGCCGTGGGCGCCGTCACAAATGGCATCGATCGGGTAAGGGTCCAGGACGGGTCGACCACCCACCTCGTAGAGACGGATTCCACCGCCTACTTCGACTACTACCGCTCGCTGGTTTTCCCAGCTCACCTCGACTTGCTGGCCCGACGGACTTTTATCCAATGTCGCTCCCTACTCCCAGAAATCGTTAAAGGAAACCGCTCGAATTGGCAACGCCGAAGTTCTGGGGAGCAACGATGTCGCAGAGCGGCCTCTATTGATTCAACCGGAGCTGCTGGGAGTTCAGGCTAACATTCGTGGGAACACGATACAAGCCGGGGCCTGGCCTGGGCTTTGTTGGCTGGCTCGCTTTCTTACGGTACAGCCCGCCTTCGCCCAGCTTCAACAACGTTGGCTGTCGAGCTGAATTCTCGGTAATATGTCGGCCTTTCGATCAAATACGCAAGATGTTTGATTGTTCAAGCCTTCGGAGTGCACAGTTATGCCCAACCAAAGCATCTAGGCGATAACGCGTTCTGGTGCTCAAGCGATAAGCAGAGTCGGCGCAGCTGGCCCCTTTGGAACCACCAACAATCCCCAGGCTAGATGTGACTTTCTACCAGTGGGCGGAGGGTATCAGGCCAGACTCCGGAGCTAGATCTCTAAAAATCATCTGTGGTGAACACGCTGCTACCACATATCACATGTGTGGCAATCTGGACTCGTATCGGGTGTCGAACAGGGAACGGTATGGACGTCTGAATTACAGTCACCTGGTTACGGCGACGACGTGCGGATAACGCGCTTGCTGTTACTTCAGTCATTTAGCGTTGTAAGCTGGAAGCAGATTAGAAACGAGGAGGCACCGTGTTAGTAGCCTCATTGATCCTCTTGGCGGTAATAGCGGTGGCTGCAGCTTTGAGTCTGCACTTAGGTCCGCATGGCCTGGTCGCATCAGGCGCAATTGGCGTGGTCGCCGCGGTCGTATTGATTGTGGACGTCGTCTTTCTAGCCAATGTCGCATCCCAAAGCCTTTCGCTGGGGATTCTGATAGGGATTGTCGTGCTTTCATCTGCCATTCTCGGTTTTGGAATCCGGGCAGTCAAAGACTCCAAGAGGCTGGGTCAGGCCAGCCTTATTGCGAAGCTGCTCTACTCGCATGGAGTTGCACTGACTGATCTGACGCCTGTCGGCACTGTGAGGATTCTGGGCGAGACTTGGTCGGCAGAGTCGCTTTCAGGCGCCGTGAAGGCCGGAGTCGAAGTATATGTTTCTGAGATCGACGGGCTTCGGCTCAAGGTCTGGGCAAATCCGGAACTGTCGCAAAGTATCGACGAGGAGAAGAAAGCATGATCGTATTACTGGGGATAGTAGTGGCAGTGCTGGCGATCATCGTGCTGGTAGCCTCGAGATCGATTCGAATCATCAGGGAGTATCAGCGGGTGGTGCTGTTCCGGCTTGGACGAGCTGTTGGCGCAAAGGGTCCAGGGCTGATATTCATAAACCCGGTTACCGACAGGATCTCCCTTGTGGATCTCCGTGAACTCTTTT
>JAJYVK010000305.1 GCA_021792075.1 Actinomycetes bacterium
CTGAAACGCCGCGACCATCTGTCGGCCTAAACCGAGCTGATAGATCAAAACAAAAAATTCGAGATTTCGCCGTGACGCTTTTACAGTCAACGCTAGATCTAGCTCGCAATATCAAAGTGGCGTATCCCCGAACCCGACGTCTTTGCTGCAGGCCTTGTGGAGCAGCTGGCATGATTGGAGATCTCACAATGAGTTCCATGTTTCATCCATGCTCCGGAGGTTGTAAAGATATTGGCTCAAGTGAAACTGCGACAACTGCCGAACTGCCTGCTGCAACTTTGGCCAAGGCCTCCTTGAGGCCAGATTCAAGATCACCGATCTTATTGACTGTTATAGCGTATGCGCCACCTGCAGCCGCTGCAATTCCAGCCAGATCGGCACTTTGGCCAAGGTTGACCCAGAGCCTGTCGGTCTTATCGGCCACTCCACCCGGATACTGCAACTGCAAATTGCGCTTAGTTGCGTTCCAGCCGCCGTTGTCGAGGATGATGGTGAGAAACGGAGTGGCGTACTGCTCAGCCATCCAGTAGGTAGCGGACGGAATACTGAAGAAGTACGAGCCATCACCTACAATTCTTACAACGGTGCGGCTTGGAGCCGCCATCTTGATGCCAATGGCCGCGCCACCACTCCAGCCAAGGGAGGAGCCGCGATTGCCAAACAATGTGCCAGGGCGATTGCGGCCCAAGTGCCTGAACACCTTCTCTTTATTCGTGCCAGATTCGTTGACTATAATCGTCTCCTCGTCAATTAGACGAGAGAGCGCAAGACTGACGTGCTCAGCGGTGATTGCGTCCTTCGGAAGCTGCTCCAGCTGTTTTTCCCAACTATCTCTTTGCGCTCGATGGACGGCCTCAAACCGCCCTGTTCTGGCACACACTTTCGAAGGATCAATCTCTACCGCCGGGATCTCCTCGAGCAGCTGGTCGAGAAAGATCTCACTGTCGGCACGGATGAAATAATCGGAGGGCATATACCAAAGAGGCAGGTCCTCTTTGAGAGGATCCGCGTCGACAAAATAGATCACCGCATCCTCTGAGGGAGCGCTGACCGCTTGCATCCATGGGGAGTCAGCATCAATCACCACCACCACGTCGGAATCTGCTAAAAGCTCCTCAGCTGAATAGCCAAGATGCAAAGGGTGGTCGGCCGGGAAGTTCACGTGAGTATGGATGGTCTCGACAACGCCGACACCAAGCCTCTCAGCAAGCTCCACCAGCTTGGGTACCGCCGCAATATTGCGACCCAGATGCGATGTGATGATAAGCGGATGCTCCGCCCCGGCAATATCTGCAACCAGACGTCTTATCAGATCTTTCGGTGCGGAAATGGGTGCCACCGGATTCCACCGAGCTCGGGAAAGCTTGGGCCTTTTTACCACCTCGGCAAGCACTTCACGGGCTCCACTGAGATAGACCGGGCCTTGCGGGGAGCTCTTCGCCAACTGCATGGCCCGATGGACTACCTGCTTGACATTTAGCCCAGTGCGAATGTCATAACTCCACTTGGCGTAAGGACGAACCAGGCTCTGTTGGTCACGCACCTCCTGAGTGTTGTTCACCCAAGTATTGCGTGTGCCGGGCAACTCCCCTTCCAAAGTGTATGGAGTCAATCCGGCAAAAATAAAGACAGGCACCTTCGATCGAGCGGCATTATGGACGCTCCCACCAAGATTCGCCGTCCCAACGTCGGTGTGGACAAAGACTGCTTGTGCCTCGCCGGTCGCCAATGCATATCCGTGTGCTGCGCTGAGCGCGCACATTTCGTGCGGAGCGATTACCACAGCTGGCGTATCAACTCCGCGTTCGCGCGCAGTTGCCAGCGCTTCAATCAGCGCTGGGTGATCGCTTCCAAGATTTGCGAAAATTACTGAAACTCCACACTCCTTTAGAGACTCGATCAAAAGCTCAGCTGTAGGTGGCGCCTCTTTCTGTGGCATGGCATGACCCCGCTCTTAGTTTTGCCGACAACTGGATCCTGTCAGCTATTCTCTTCATCCGCTATCCCGCCGATGATGGGGAACCAGCTGACGAGACTGAGACGAAAGAACTTCCGTTCCAGTCGGTCATGTGGATATCAGACATGGAAAGTCCGCGGTGGTCGCTGACAGATGTGTTGTAAAAGCCCCAAACGCTCGGCACGTTATGCAGATTTTCCATATAGCTCTGGATCTGCTTTGCAGTAGCACTCACTCCAATTTTTTTGACAGCGGCAATGAGCAGCTGAGCGGGTCCCCATGAAAGTCCCCACGAAGTGTTCACTTTGTCGCCCGTAGATGCCACCGCGGTGTGAAGTGCTGCCACCTGTGCTTTTATCGCGGGATTCGTAATGTCAGATTGGGGCAGATAAAAAACCGGCGTTGGGAAGTACAGCGTATTCACCATCGTCGATTTCAGGTGAATCAGCTCCGGATACTGAGCATTGCCGTCGGTGGTCAGCGTTGGAAGGCTCTTCATGCCAAGGGAGGACATAGCGCTAAGGACCGTGCCAAACGGAGTCCCAGTAGTCCAAATGATCAGCGCCTGAGGATTGTCAGCTTTGATTACAGACATCTGAGCATCAACGCTGACCGCACCTGGATCAAAGGTCTGCTCTGTCAACAAGTGGATCGAGGAGAACTGCGGAAGGGCGAGCGCCTTTTTCAGTTGAGCAAGGCCGTCTGCACCGGTTGCATCGGTTGAGGTCATCGCAGCGATGTTGGTAAGGCCCTTCGACTGAAGAAATGAAAGGCCGGCCTCGACCTGATCGGTAGTCGAAAGGCCTGACGAGAAGATCATGGAGCCAGCAGCCGGGTGAACACCGGGGCTAAGGTCGTAGATGAATGGACCATTGGCTGTAGCTAGGGCATCCACAGCCTTGTCCGCTGCGACAATCGAGCCGTTCAAAAGGAAGGGGACCCCGGAGCTGATCAAACTAGTGGCCAACGAGACCGCCGTTGCTGGACTCGACTGATTGTCTTTTATATCCATCTGCAGCGGATGACCATCGATGCCGCCGCTGGCGTTCACCTGTTTCGCCAACGTCTGAAGCGACTTAGCCTCTTCGCTCCCCAAGAATGAACCGGACCCAGTTTCAGAGACGATCGCATGCATCACATAAGGAGCGAGACTTGCCTGAGATGTGGAGCTGACACTTTTTGATGTCGCAGAGGCACTGCTGCCACAAGCGGCCAGAACTGTGCCAGCTGTAGCTGCAAGCATTATAAGGCGGATCTTCCCCCGAGAACGACCACGGGTCGCTACCTGATTATTCATTTTCCCCCCAACAGTAAAGGCTTTTCGCCCAAGAAACTTAGGTCGACGCTTAGCACAATCGCACACGGCATAACCGTATTACTAAATGACTGGCGCTAAGAACATATCACAATCGATCACCACTGTAAGTCGTCAATCACAGATGGCGATCAGCCATCCCCGCCTGAAAATGTGTTCCCTCATGCCCTTAAATCTACCAAAAGTGGTTCAATCTCTGAATAACGCTCGAATGGCCCCTCACATTTGGACATGCAAAACGAGAGCTGAAAGGTTGGATCTACTAGCGGTACAAGCAGTTCAAAAACCAGGAAGAACCTACGCTGACACTTTTGCTTCAACCGCGGTATAGGAATCGTGGATTGCGTGGCTGAAGCGCTCACCAAAAAGTCCTAAAAAGGCCAAGTCCTCCCTATCCGC
>JAJYVK010000306.1 GCA_021792075.1 Actinomycetes bacterium
TATCGCCAAAAAAGCAACGAAGACGATGAAAGCAAGGCCCACTCCAATAGAAGCGATCATGACGGACCTACTCCTCAGGTTCCGCTGTACGCCTGACGAATGCTTGTTCGGTGGGCTTCGTAGAGGATCGTGCTGAGTTGGAGCTTCTTTGTCACACTCTGCATTGCTCCCGATATCTTCCTGATCGGCTGACCAATGCGTAACGCTGCTTGATTTTCGGACGTCAAACGATTGGCTCATTTGTTTGTCTCCCCCAGTCGTTTTCCAAATTCTCGCCTAAGCCTGCGTTCCGATGGACGTCCATAGCTGAAGAGCTCATCTTCTATAAGGATTCCAGGAGGGATGGGTAGGCCGACCTTCTGCGCAATCAGTTTTCCTTCTTGACTGGCGAGATCCACGTGCCGTATTTCAAGGTTAAACTCTGCCTCTAAACTGCCAAGAATTTCGGTTGCCATCTCGCAGAAGTGACAGTTTGTCTGTGCAAGGACGACGACGTCCACTGTTAGGACCTCGCCTGGGCTAGGCCCGCCTGCAGGTCAGATAACAAGTTCTTGACGGGGACGTACATGGTGTAATTCGGCGCCCCTCCGAAGTCTCCTCGCCATAGGATCGTTCCGGTTCGGCCTACGAGCACGAAGCTATGTCCATCCTCAGCGGTGCCCATCATCCCGTAGCTATTGGCGTGGTAGGCATTCGACACGACTCCTGTCGAGTCGGCAAGCACCGGTGTCGTGATGGTGTTGCTGTTGGCCATTTCAGTAAGAGCCGAAGCCGGGTCAATGGCGATGCTTGCAACCTGGGTGATGCCGAGGGCATGGAAGGCACCGAGGTCGGTGTCGATCGCCTGGAGCTGGGTCCAACACGGTTGACAAGTAACGCCCTCTTGAAAATAGAGCAGCACCCGCTGGCCCCGGTAGGCGGCGAGGTTGAACGTACTTCCCGAGGTAGTGGGCAGGTCCACCGGAGGGGCAGGTGCACCTGGTCCAGGACTAGCCACCACGTACGTCGGCCCGGACCCGCCGTGGGGATCGCTCGACTTCGAGTTGGATGCGAATGCAAAATAAAGTCCACCAAGCGCGACGAGAGCGACGAGAGCCCAGATGCCAACGCGCAGAATCCAGCGTTTCGCTATATCCGCATCTTTAGTGATTGATTTTGTTTGGGGTCGATTCGGCTGAGCCGTGGGGTTGCGCACTGCGGAAGTCTTGGTGGACCTTGCAGAACGTGAGGGGCGAGAATGATTGGAAGGGGACTTATTCAATTTTGGCATCCTGTATCTTTTTATCAACTGCTGTCGTCGGTATTGCTTTAGGGCTTTTTGTGGTTTTTGCAGTTTTGGGTGTGTTCCGCCCCCACCACCCGATCTCCGCACCAGCTTTCGATACGAGGAGAGCCGCAACTATGACTAGGACCAATGCGACGGCGAGACTAGGTATGCCAGCTAGAGCATCATCGATGACGTGACCGTAATGGTTGAGATCTGCTGCAAAGTTCGCCTCCCATCCGCCAGTGGAAAGCATGGATTCGCCTGATGCCGCCATCCACAACGTGACGCCGCCCATGGCAAAGAGGAGGATTCCACTGGCAAATGCCGTTCCTGACAGCTCGCGTCTTACAGTCCCGAAGCGCAGCCGAACCGTACGCGGGCGGGTGATTTTTTCGATTTTTGGCTCTATGCGGGTCCAGAAAAGCGCCATCACGAACAGTGGGCCAACCATGCCGGCTATATACGCGATACCAAGTGCAAGGGCGGTGAAGAATGATGGCGCTAGACCGGAGATTGCGACAACTCCAATAAGAACTGGGGCACAACATGCGCTGGCGAGCCCCGCAATCACTCCCATTGCGTAGATCCCAAGGGGTCCTCGTCTGCTCGCCTGACGCAGATGTGGCATGGGGAGACTTACGCTCCCTCCAAGAAGCGTGTAGGTGCCAAGCAGCAGTAGTAGCGCTCCGCCAATGCCAAAGGCAATAGCGTGTTGGCCGAGAATGAACTGGCGCAACGCTGCAGCACCAAGTGCGAGGGGCAGCACCACTGTGGCGACGCCAGCTCCGTAGATGAAGGTCATCGCAACGATCCGCCAACGGTTCTGAAGAAAGGCTGACAGGTACGCCGGCAACATTACCGAAACGCAACAGGGTGCCAGCAGTGCCACGAGTCCGGCAACCAGCGCAACGACAAGAGAACTTCCTGTCCAGAGACTGCCGCCGGTCACTACACCGAATGCGAAACTGGTCGCAGGATAAAACCAAGCCGCCACTTCACCTTCCTTTCAAACATGCGTTGCTGCCATGTCGGCCAAACACCTAAGTCCTGGGGAACGGACTACTACAAAGTGTAGGTGATGGAATAGCGAGTTTAGGCTATGAGATACGAAGAATTTTTAGCGATGTTCTCGGATTGGCAACTAAAGGTAGGGCGGGTAGAAAAAACGAACTTTGATCGGAATTAGAGGTGGCAGCGTTCGGCCATTAGGAGCAACAGATGTAGTTCATTTAGCCAGGATGTTGCAGCTATTACAGCGATGAGTCCGAGAACCGTGCCTGGCATATATAGAAAACCGCGCACCTTAATTGATGGATTTGGCGGAGGTACTTCTAGCGCATTTAGTCGTTCGACAACAGTGCCTAGGGCTGAGAAACCGGCGATAGCGGGATCGATTCGTACTCCAACAGTGTGTAATAATGCCGATCGAACATGACGTCGGCCATCTTGAAGCGTCGATGCTGCAGTCTCGTCAGCCCATCGTTCTATGCCGAGCCGCAACGCCTCGGCACTACGTTTAATCGGTGATAATCTTCCAAAAGTAGCTTCCACAATTGAGGCTACGAGTAGGTACCTGTAGTGAAAGTGATCTAGATGTGCCAGTTCGTGGTTCAACACTGCAGCCATCTCTTGGGGTTCTAGTGTGTTTACGAGTCCTTCTGAAATTAGTACCTGTCCGGGATGACCATTCACACTTAGAGCGACAAGCACCTGAGTATCGAGGACTACGAGTTCATGTTGGCCTAGGTTGCTGTGGCGACCGATAAACGACTCTATCCGGGTTATTTCCTGGGTCTGACGAGCCCTTATGAAGGCTCGAATTGCTAGAACCGCTAAGACCGAGGCAGTTACGAATCCTACCCAGCCAAGAAAAACACCGCCTGGAGCCGCGTTAGTCATCATAACGATGCAGTTTGACGTACAGCCCGAGTGGTTATTTGCTACAAATGCGGTTGCACTGAGTGCTAACAATCCAATTTCGATTAAAGCAAGCCCAGCTACAAAGGCAATAATACAGAGGGTCGTCCATCGACGAGGATCGATTCGTAGGCTGATGGGCCGAGCTATACCAGGCAGAATGAGTAAACAAAATCCTACAACAATCAATAATGCAGACACTTTAGTGCTCCCCCAAGATTCCTCTCAGCCGCTCTTGGTCTGTTGGCGCTAATGAACCGACAAAATATCCGAGCGCTTCGGGACGATCAACAGCTGTAGCTAAAGCTTCCTCCATTCGAGCTGCCACGTGTTGCTCTCGGCTTACGGCTGCCCAATAGATGAAGGCCCGACCATTTTTCTTCCGTTCGAGACGACCCTTGTTCCAAAGTCGAACCAGGATTGTCATTACGGTGTTGTACTTGACTGGGTGCTTTTCTCTAAGCAATGCGTGGGCCTGGCCA
>JAJYVK010000307.1 GCA_021792075.1 Actinomycetes bacterium
GAATCGAAGGAATCTTAAGCGATACGTTGGCCATGTCAGTGGAGGCCTTCAATCTGCCCTCTGTCTCATTGGAGAACACCCTTCCGAGATCCTGCGCATTCTTGACGTAGAGTGTCGCAAGGCGCTCATCCGTGATGAACTCGGAATATGTCTTGCTGGCCTCGACAATTTCTAGCTTTGCCCCGGTCGCAACCGACCCGGCTTCGAAACAAGCACGCACCTTCGGCTCAAGAGTCGATAACTGGGCCAGGGTGTCTGCACGGATTATCCATCTGCCCCTAGTGTCGGACGGAATGACGTTGGGGGCATCTCCACCTTTGGTGACTATGCCGTGAACCATCTCGTATGGATAGAGGTGCTGCCGCAGGAGCCCTATCGCCACTTGGGCTACCGTAATTGCATCCTGAGAGTTGATGCCTGCTTGCGGGAATCCTGCGGCGTGAGCTTCCTTGCCGAGATATTGGATATTTAGGTGCTTGCCCGCTATGCAGTCCATTCGATCTGCTTCAACGGGAGAGGGGTGCACCATCATGGATGCATGGATGCCGTCGAAGAGACCTCTGTCCATCATTTCGATCTTTCCGCCCCCGCCCTCCTCTGCGGGCGTTCCCATGATCTTCAAGGTAATTCCCAGATCGTCTATCATCGGAGCGAGCGCCTTTGCCGCTCCTATGGCAGCGGCAGCGATGATATTGTGGCCGCAGGCGTGACCTATCTCGGGGAGGGCGTCGTATTCTGCGCAGATCGACATTACGAGCGGTCCAGTGCCAGCCGATGCCACGAATGCCGTCTCAAGGCCTCCAGGCTTTGCGGCAAGAGAGTATCCATAAGAGGCCAACTCCTCAGACAGCCAGGCGCAGGCTCTGTACTCCTCGAAGCTCAGCTCCGGATTGGCATGTATCTGATGACTGATCTCGATGAACCTTGAGGACGAGGAGTTCACCTCCTTGAACGCCCTGTCTTTTAGCAACTTGGTCCGGTCACTCATCCCATTCACCCCTTCTTCCTCGCACGAGCGAATGCTAATAACAAGCTAGCTCACCATGGTGAAAAGGAGATAGAGCCAGCAGCCGGCGTTTTCAGTCAATCACCGCGACTATGTCTCCACCACCTACCGAGTCTCCAGGCTTTACCCTGATCTCTTTGACCGTTCCGGTCTTTTCCGTGTTGATGGCGTTTTCCATCTTCATCGCCTCGAGTACACACACCGTTTGTCCAGCTTCAACGGACTGGCCGACCTCGACGAGGACCTTGACTATGGTTCCTTGCATCGGCACAGAGATGGTGCCTGAACCTCCCCCGATCGGACTGTGAGCCTTGGCTTTGGGCCGCTTCCCATTCGTGGATGAGGTCGTCTGGGCAGTGGCGTCTCCAAGATCTTTTTCTGACAGCCAAAGTCTGACTTGATATCTTCTCCCGTTGACCTCTGTGTCGACTTCGCGCAGGACCTTGCCTTCTCCGGCTAATTCAGCCGGTGCAAGAGGAGACACGACTAAGTTCTCGAGTCCAGATTTTTCTTCAACCCATTTGGTTGAATGACGTCCGGATGAGAACTCCTCATGAGAGAGAATGTGCTGGAGGGCAGGAATGGTAGTGTGGACGCCTTCGATTACCGTCTCGTCGAGAGCTCTGCGCATCTTTGCAATCGCTCTTTGTCTGTCAGGGGCCCAGACAATCAACTTTGCGATCAGGTTGTCATAGAATTGTGAGACCGTATCGCCCGATTCGTATCCAGCGTCGAGACGCACTCCGAATCCGTCCGGCTTAAGAAATCGGGAAATGGTGCCCGGTGAGGGAAGGAATTTTCCCTGATCCGGGTTCTCCGCGTTGATCCTGGCTTCGATTGCATGCCCGGAGCGTCTGATCTCATTCTGCGTGAAAGGGATCTCTTCTCCTGCTGCTATTCGGATCTGTAGCTCAACTAGATCAAGGCTGGTCACGAACTCCGTGACTGGGTGCTCCACCTGCAGACGGGTGTTCATTTCCAAAAAGTAGAACTCCCCATCCTGGTAGAGGAACTCGACTGTACCTGCATTGACATAGCCGCACGCTTTGGCAACCTTGACTGCAGCCTCTCCCATAGCCTGCCTGACCTCTTCGGGAAAGAGGGGAGCGGGAGACTCCTCGATCAGTTTCTGGTGTCGTCTCTGGCTCGAACAGTCTCTCTCACCGAGCCATACGGTATTGCCGAACATGTCGGCGAATATCTGCATTTCGATATGACGTGGCCAGGTGAGATACCGCTCAAGATAGCTTTCGGACCGCCCGAAGGACTTCTCGGCCTCTCTTTGAGCCGACTCGAGGGCTTCTGCAGCGGATTCGGGGTTGTATACGACTCTCATTCCGCGCCCGCCGCCCCCATAGGCTGCCTTGATTGCTACAGGCCAGCCATGATGGTTTCCGAATGAGATAACCTCGGACGGGTCTTTTATCACCTCTACCGTTCCCGGAACTCCCACCACCCCGGCTTTTTCTGCAGCTATTCGAGAGCTTATTTTGTCACCCATTATTTCGATCGCCTCCGGCGGCGGACCTATGAAGGTGACTCCGGAAGACGCTATAGCTCGTGCGAAGTCAGTATTTTCTGAGAAGAATCCGTAGCCAGGATGAAGCGCGTCCACCTCTGTTTTAGCGATGATATCTAAGATTGCTGGCGTGTTGAGGTAGCTCTCGGTCACAGTCTGTCCGCCCAAGGCGTATGCCTCGTCCGCTAAACGAACGTGCAAAGCATCGCGGTCAAGCTCCGAATAGATCGCCACCGTCTTGATGCCCATCTCACGTGCCGTGCGGATAACACGAACCGCTATTTCGCCGCGATTCGCGACCAACAGCTTTTTAAACATCTGTCCTCTCTTTCCCTCCGGCTCGCATATGTCTAAGGTTATAGAATTATGAGCGAAATAAAAATTCCGATCCCAACTCATCCCGGCAATTTTTGGATTCTCCGCCATTTTGAAGAGGTCGATTCCACTAACAGGGTCGTATCTGCCCTAGCCAGGAGCGGGTTGCCCGAGGGTCAAGTAGTCCTGGCAGACCATCAGAGTGCCGGTCGTGGACGTTTGGATCGGGCTTGGATCGATACGCCTGGAAGCTCGGTTCTCATGTCCGTACTACTGCGCCCGAAATTTCCAGCGGAATTCTTCTTTCTAATCACCTCTTCACTGTCGCTTGCCGCTTCACAAGTTCTTGAATCGAAATTTTCAATACCATCCAAGCTTAAATGGCCGAACGACGTGATGGTCGGCGATAACAAGATTGCCGGAGTTTTGGCTGAGGCTGCGTTCGACGAAGAGGGAGTTCCGTGGGTGGTCATCGGCATTGGCCTGAACTGCCTTCAGAGCCAATCAGAGCTGTCAGGCCTAGGAAGAGGTGCCACCTCGATTTTTGCTGAGACCGGCATTGTTCTGGATCTCGTCGGGAGAATCAGCCTGTCAATAGATATCGTCTCTCGCTTCAGCGAACTCTACCTCTCGCTCGACGATCCGCTGAAGAGAATCGATGTTGCAAGTCTTTATAAACGGGCATGTGAGACCATCGGTTTGCTCGTGCGGGTTGAGACGGTTGGTGAAACCCTGGTTGGAGTTGCTTCAGATATTTCGGAAGATGGAAATTTGCTGGTGGAGGCAGACTCTCGAATGCGGGTTGTCTCCGCAGGA
>JAJYVK010000308.1 GCA_021792075.1 Actinomycetes bacterium
GTTGTAGGCCGTGCATGCTCTAGGCAAAGCCCGCTCGGCGCCTCTAGCGCCCTCAGGCCTGGGTATTTCGCACAAATCTAAAAACCACGTGAGGTCTAAAGCGTGGATTTCAATCAGGCTAGTTGGGTTTGTCACAGGGGGAGCCCTTCTCACAGGGCGTTTTCTGAGCCAAGACCATCCATGGGCCACCATATTGAGGTGCGGGCCACACCTAGTCCGGTGCGAAGAACCGGCACATTCAGATCATTTCTCTCATAGGGGAACGCATCTAGTGTTTCGCGTATCAGAAGCAGCATCGGCAGATCGGTGCATTGTCACTTTCGGAGTTGAAGCATCTCGTGGCTTTGCCACGACTTTTTTCGCTCCCGCGCACTAAGCCGAACCGCGCATTTCAAGCCACCTCGATGACGCGCGATCACACCGATTTTTCGCCGCGCCATATGGCGACAAATGGAAAGATCCAATTAAAGTTTCTGCCAAAAATTGCCTATACTTGCATCTGATCGCCCGAGGGTTCAAGGGGTGGGCCACCCTAGACGAGGACAGTCACGTCAGATGAGTAAGGGGATCGCGTGGAAGAAGAACGGCTTCAGACAAGCTTGAACAGGGTGCTGGTCGAATGTGCTTTAAATGTGCTTTCAATCGCACCAAGCCGCCAGCGCGCGAAGGCACGAGTAGCAGTAACTCAAGAAGAGATAACATCAAAAGAAAGGTCGATTCATGGCGAAGATCTGTGAGAATCGGGTTGTAATTGTCACCGGAGCGGGACGGGGCATTGGAAAGTCACACGCTCTTGAATTCGCCCGTCATGGGGCAAAAGTAGTGGTGAATGACATTGGAGCCGATGTCGATGGTACAGGGTCATCGTCGGGCCCTGCAGGCGAGGTTGTGGACGAAATCCGAGCCATGGGCGGTCAAGCGATAGCAAATGGCGACGACGTGGCCGATTGGGAAGGTGCGCAACGCGTCATCAACTCCGCTCTCTCCACCTTTGGCGGTCTTGATGTGTTAGTAAACAATGCAGGAATCCTGCGTGACAGAATGATCGTAAACATGACAGACGCGGAATGGGATGCGGTGATCAGAGTCCATCTCAGGGGTACTTTCGCAATGACCCACTGGGCAGCGAACTACTGGCGGGAGAACACAAAGGCGGGAAAGGCCAACGATGCCCGAATCATCAATACCTCGTCTGCTTCGGGTCTCTACGGTAATGTCGGACAAACGAACTATGGCGCAGCAAAAGCCGGGATCGCATCATTTTCCGTAATAGCCTCGCTCGAACTGGCGCGGTACGGGGTCACTGTAAATGCGATCGCTCCTGCAGCCCTCACGCGCATGACGGAATCTGTTGCAGCGCTCGGGTTCAACCAGAAAGAGAGGGACCCAAACGAGTTCGATGTCTTCGCTCCTGAAAACATCTCCCCTTTGGCGGTTTGGCTCGGCTCGGCGCTCTCAAAAGAGATCACCGGACGAGTGTTCCATGTTGTTGGAGGGAAGATCGACGTAGTCGAGGGCTGGCATGCCGGGCCGAGCGTGGACAAGGGCGGGCGCTGGAATACCGAGGAACTGACAAATGTAATTCCTGATCTGGTCGCCAAGGCTCGCCCGAACGCAGATATGTCAGGCAGATAGCAGATAATAGCCAAAACGACACCGGGCACGACGGGAAGCCTACTTCACAAAGCAGCTTCACCTTCGAGCTCGGTCGCCTAAGGTTGAGCCTAGGCGTTGTGAGACGACCAGATGCCTGCTGGTTTACGGCAATCTCCAATCGCAGGCTCAGCGACAGCGTTTGGACAAGCCAGCTCAGGGGGAACGAACTTGGCATTCAACAACATCGAACGAGAAATGACCGAACTATTTGCGCTTGTCGGAGACGGCTTTGTGGGGGCCACTGATGCCCTTTTGTCAAGTGACCAAGTAGCCGCTAAGACGCTCATCGAGAGAGACAGGCTAATCGATGCATTGTATCGGCAGCTTCTTGGAACGGCCCAGACAATGCTCAAGGAACAAAGGCTTTCCTCCGAAGATATCAACTACCTGATCACGGTACTTCGACTTATACCTGAACTCGAGCGTAGCGGAGACCTGGCGGAACATATAGCTCAACGAGCCTTGTTAGGCATAAGCAGAGAGATGACCCCCAGAAGTCGCGGAATCATCCAAGAGATGAACGACGTGGGCACCCGAATGTGGCGCTTGGCTACGGATGCCTTCTGTGACAAGAATAACGAACTTGCAAGCACCTTGGACAGCCTGGACGATGAGCTTGACGACCTGCATCTTTCACTCATAGCCGAGATAGTCACAGGAACGATGCCGATAGCCTTGGTGATCGAGATGGCGATGTTAGCCAGGTTCTACGAACGATTTGGTGACCATGCAGTCAATATCGCGCGAGCATGTGCACAGTTCTCCCAGCACTGACAAAATGAATCTCATTCCAATCAGCCTTCGGACATGTCGCATCTGCTGCAACCCGCGCGGAAACGCGACCGCGATCCCTGCCGCATTCGGATCTGAAGCGCAAAGGAATCAAGCAGGCCAGCCAAGACGGGGATTAAAAATACCGTTGTAGCCACGAGCCGAGGGGCGGGATCGGAGCTTATTTGTCAATTCAAGGGCATGATCGAGATACTGTTTATTGGTAGTTCAATTTTTGGGGAACTCAATGTCTATGAAGAGAATACTTGTTGGAATCGACGATACAGCTGGGTCGCGTAATGCGCTTGACTTTGCCATCGAGCTTGGGCGTTCGTTGAACGCCCAGGTAATCGCCTGTCACGCCATAGGTAAACTACCCCGTACTCCAGAGGGGCGATTGATCAGCCTCAAGGCCTATCACGCCTCGGTTGTGCAGGCGTTCGAAGAGGAGTGGTGCAGACCTCTCGACGAATCGGGACTACGGTCCCAGAAGATAACCGTAGATGGCAACCCGGTCTCCTCTCTCCTAACGATCGCAGAAGAGGAACAGGCGGACCTTGTGGTCCTGGGATCGCGACGCCATACTATCGACTCGTTTCTCGCCTCAACCAGCCACCAATTAATTGAACATTCACCGATTCCGGTTGTGGTAGTTCCACCAAAATCTAGGTAATATCCATGTTGACTAACATAAGGTAGTGAAGCACCTGTAACCGGTCCCCCGTTCTGGTAACCCCGATCAGAGCGATGTCAAGCAAGGAGCAGACAGACCTATGCAGATTAGACAGTTCAACAAGATAATTGTAGGCGTAGACGGTTCACCCAGTTCAAACGCCGCGCTGGAATGGGCTGCACAGGAGGCGGAGATTAGGGGATCGGCTCTTGAGCTAATCCATGCGTGGAACTATCCCAACCTTGGGTACGGAGGCTATGTTGCGGTGCTCGAGGACTTCGAGAAAGATGCCGCCGCTCTCCTGGATGAAGTAGTGGCATCGGTAAGAAAGAACTATCCAAGCCTGAAGCTAGTGAGCTCCCTCATACAGGGACCTACTGCACAAACTATTATGGACCGCGCAAAAGAGGCAGACATGGTGGTAGTGGGGTCGAGAGGTCGAGGCGGCTTTTCCGGACTGCTGCTGGGATCGGTGGGTCAGCAGTTGGTGCATCACTGCCCCGCTCCCGTCGTAATCATCCACCTTGCGGAGTAGCTCCTACTTGCCTTCGA
>JAJYVK010000309.1 GCA_021792075.1 Actinomycetes bacterium
TGAGGAGGGCAGAGGCGACGATGCTGGCACTAGCATAGAATGTCACGAACATCTTGTTTTGTGCGAGGAACGTGCGCCTCCAGGTCATCATCCCCAGTGCGAGGCCGAGAACGGCGATGGCCGCGTAATCGAGCTGTGTGAAGGATGAGAATGTAGCGAGCGTGTAACAGTCGTAGCCATAAGCGCAGAAACCGTATGCGCCTTGGAACACATACGCTCCAGGAAACCACCACAGAAACATGCCAGAGATCGTGTACCAGCCATATTGGTCCGGAATAACCGGCAATAGGAAGACCACGGCCAAGACCGCGCCCAGAGCAGCGACGATGAATGCCCTCATTGGATCGCACCCCTCTCAAGTCCCCGGCGCTTCTTCCTGTAGAGATACAGTGCCGTGGCAACTACTATCGCAGCGATCACAAGCAGCCAGACCCACCATGGGACCGTGGCCCACCAGGGGGTTACCGTCGCTGGTTGAACTACCTGAACCGCTGTGGATGTTATATTAGCTACTCTTGTCGTCGTCCCTGCCCCCGTCCCACCTGGGCTCGGTGCGAGCACGGACAACTGAACGGAAGCAGTGGCCGTGATGCGCATCATGCCTGCTGACGACGCGAAGACTGTGCACGAAATACTCGTTACAGTGTCTGGAAAACCGCATGACAACTGCCTGCCGTCTTGGGTAGTGGACATGGAGGTGGGGTAGAAAGGATATGGTGCGCTCAGGATGGCCGTCAACGTCCCTCCAGGGGTGAGTGGTGTGCTACTGTTGAATGACCAAGTTGGTAACGAAGGCTTTGCGCTTGGCGTGAATGTATAATCGAAAGTTGGCAACGTCCTGGATTCGATAGCACTTACTATGTTGAAGTTATTCTTGCCCTGAATTTCCCACGCGCCGGTGGCGTTGTACCATTGCGTTGGCACACTAATAGTAGTGTTAGATGTGATTGGAGTGTTTGCATTCGATCCGACAACCCCGCTGACACCCTTGACGTTTCCCAGGTAAACGAAACCACCCCCAAATGCCCCTAGCACGGATTGAGGCGTCATGACAGTACCCATGCTAGTGTTGTAGGCGGAATCCTTGAAGAGCATCCTAGCAGTCGGGCCCATCAGTACCGGGCAGTAACTCATGACGACATCCATCGTCTTGTTAACGAAAATTGAGTCAAACGCAGGTGTGTGGGGGAACCATACGACGTTGCCGACGGGCTCGTATAGCTGAAAGTTTGTCGCGGCAGGGAACGCCATGACGCTCCCTTGATCGGCACTGATTGTGGTATTCTTCCAGACATCAGACGTCATAACCTGTCCTGCCTGGATGTACTGAACTACTGCGTAGTTTGTGCTGTTCAGAGCATATGCAGCCGGAACGCCTTGGCATGGCTGCACATCGAGCGTCACGCTGACCTGCGGTGACTGGGCGTACGCTGGCGCAACGGCGGCACCCATGGTGAATAGTGCTACCACGAGGAGCGCGAGGACCTTCACGTTCACTGCTCGTCGCCCTCCCTGGCGAGCTCGTTCACGATCGCCTTGCGAATGAACGCGCTGACGTTGAGAGACCTTTCAGCTCTCGCTCGTGCGAGGGCAGCTGCCTGCTTCGCGTCCAGCCTGACTGTTATCCTCTGTTCCTTCATGTCAGAAGAGTGAGCCTCTGCTTAAAAGGAGGTCAGACGTTCACGGAATTGCCACAAACGCAGGCTACGGCGGAAACGTCTGACAGTCTTTTAAATATCGGCAGACTCTATTTGCATGAACAGCAAAGACAAGCGCAGGACGAAGTACGACCCCTACGAGGGTGTGAGCACCGAAGAGCTCGTTCGCCAGTCCCGCGTCTATGATGAGGTAGTCGACACCTACGAATACGTTTGCCCTTATTGTGACCGCATCTACGCCACCGATGACGATCTGCGCGCACATCTCGATGGGGGTGAAGAGTGATGGAATTTTACGAACGCTCCCGTCTCAATGTCTACGAACCGAAGGAACCAACGGAGTACCGCTGCGTCTGCCACGGCCGAGTCTTCGAGTCTGGGATTGACCTGTGGAGGCACTACGGATGAGCACCCTCAAGCTGGCCACGAAGGTCCAGGTCAAGGAGTTCCTGGCCGCCCTCGCAGTCGGGACCATGTCACCGTCTCTCAAGAAGACGCTCCTGCCGAAGATCATGGCGGCCCTCATCGATGGCAAGAAGATTGTCATCGTCAGTCTCGACCTTGAGGCGTACTGTCCAGGCGACCCGAGGTTTCACCCTGATGCCCTGCTCTTGGTGGCAGGGATGCAGAAAATCGTCTTCGAGGGGTATGAAATGAAGGTCGAGAAGCCGGTCCAGTTGATGGCAGATGGGAAGTCCTCGGTGGAGATTGCGAAGCTCGTTCATGAGTACTGCTCCGGAGCAGACGCCATCCTCGGCCACTATTCGAAATGGGATGTGGACATCCTGCGTAACTACGAGCCCATCCTGCAGAAGAGGTACGGCTACTTCGTTCCGCTCCCGGCCGCAATGATTGACATTATGCAGCCAGTCAGGAACCTCGGCATCTCTGCTGGGCAGGAGCACATCTGCTCTCACTACGACCTCGGGGTCGCGATGGTCGCGGGGTCTAAAGGAGTTCCGGACTGGGTCGGCGCCACGGCTGAATTTAAAACGGCGGTCCGGCTAAGTCCGGATTTTCTCGATGCGATCAATATGCTCGGATTGGGATTGATCGAATCCGGGACCCCGATGGCCGCGATTCAGGAGTTTAGATCGGCGCTGAAGCTGAACCCCAACTCGGCGGAAGTTCATTTTGACCTGGGGAGGGCGTTGGCCGGCATCGGTAAGATCGACGAGGCGTATGCCGAGTATATCGCGGCAGTAAAACTCAAGGCAAGATATCCAGAAGCGCAGATTGCGCTTGGAAATATATGTCTCGAAAAAAATCAAGTTGCGGCCGCGGCCAAGCGCTTTAAGGCGGCGCTGGTTGTTAATCCCGACCTGGAAGAAGCGCATTATGGCCTGGGAAGGGCGCTGCGCGCCCAAAATGAGGCTGCGGCTGCCGATATTGAGTTCCGGCAGGCAAAGGCGCTGACGCAGTTTCGATTAGATGCTGTGCGCTCGTCCCATCTTAGCAATGAGGCGCTGGACCTCGCCAAGCACGGTGATTTTGTCGCCGCGCTCAAATCCGCGAAACAGGCTGTTGTGCTTAAGCCCGATAACGCGGTGGCGGCATTTAACTTGGGACTGTTGCTGGCCGATTCCGGAGATCTCGCGGGGGCGATCCGGGAATTGCGGGATGCTATCTCCTTAGAGCCGTTTCAAGGGGTTTTTTACGCCAGCCTTTCCCGGATGCAAGAGGCGACTGGCGATCGCCGAGGCGCGATCGAAAGCCTACGACGCGCTGTGTTACTGGAACCTTCGAATGTGACGTTAGAAGGCAGGCTGAAGACGCTGGGCGCCCAGGATATGACGGCTCCGCAGAAACATATCGGCCGAGGTTATTCCAAAACAGCGTTTCCCTATGGAGCGGTTTCGGATACGGCGAAGGACCACTTTGCATTCGGCGAGGAGTTGAACAGAAACGGCGATACGTTAGGCGCTATCGGAGAATTTCTGAGAGCGTCGACGCTTCAACCCGCCAATAGCGATATCCGCTACCGTCTCG
>JAJYVK010000310.1 GCA_021792075.1 Actinomycetes bacterium
CCTTTGCAACTCTTAGTACGTCGCGGGCGTTGGCGGTGAGGTCGCCGGTCTCGCCTAGGACAGACAAGCCTTCTTTCATGAAGACTTCGAGAGACGGCAGTTCTCTTCGAATGATCCTCGAGAAGCCTCCACTTTTAAGGTCGTTGGCAGACGTCCAGGTTGGGAAGAACACCGCTTCGCACCCCTGTAGTATCGCCGCTTCCAGTACCCCCGGCTGGATTCCTCCGATGATGGAGTTCAAAACGATGCTCGGGACTACGTGTATGCCGTCAACGCGCTGGCGAATGTGGTAAACGCGGTCCATCGTGGGCCAGATGTGCGACTTGAGCACGTATCCGGCCATTCCGCGGGACTTCGCATACTCGGCCTGCTCGAAGTCGTCCAAAGCCATTCCCAAGCCAAGATTTATCTCGGGAAAGCCGTGAGTGTGGAGATCGAAGGCCCCAACCAGTAGTTCCCTGCTCATCTGTTGCATGTTTACCTTTCAGATGTGATACCGCGAAGAGACGCATTTGACCGGAGCGGTTCATGGTTTCGGAATCCGTGCGGGGCTGGCTAAATTTCTTCGCGCCAAAAGATTTCCAACTGATGTTATCAACAAAAATAAATGTTCGGCCGACGATTTGGACGGGTAATCTGGACGATCAACGCCTATATTCCGTATCGTTCTCATGGACTATCGCTAAGTGATATCTGCTCAAACTTTGGGATGTTTTGTCGTTTAACAAGTTCATCTCTGCGCTGCATGCGTGGAATTGGGATCTTTGCAGCTAGGTACCGGGTCCGCTATTGCCCGGCCTATAGGCGCCTATCCACTGTCGAGGGGGCAGGGGGCTTCTTTGGGGCATCAGAAGAGTTGATTACCCCGTTATTCTTTGGGAAAGGTGGCATCAGGTGGTTGAATTTTCACGTTCCGCGATGAGAGGGCGTCTTGGAAGGTCGTCACTTGCAGTCTCTCTTGGCTTGATTGCCGCTAGCGCCCTTGCTGCTTGCGGCTCCGGGTCAACGGCGGCTTCATCGACGGCCTCTACTGGTTCATCTAGCACCAAGGGCGGTCCGTCTGGCAGCCCGGTGGTTATGCATGCGGTGCTTTCGGTTACCGGTCCGGACGCGTTTCTCGGGGATTCGGAAGCTAACGCTCTCAAGGTATTGGAAAAGCACGTGAATGCAACGGGTGGCATAGACGGGCACCCTCTTCAAGTGGACATAGCCGACAATGAATCCACGGCTGCGACATCGGTCTCTCTGGCCACCAACTGGATCAGCCAGGGGGTTCCATTCATGCTGAACGGCAGCGTGGGGGCGATCGACAAGGCGGTTGACGCCCTTGCAACGCCGAATGGGCCTTTCATTTACGACCTTTCACCTGTGGAGCATCCTTCACCGGGGAGCATGATCTTCTCCTCATCATTCTCGCTCAAGCAGGAGGTTCAGGCGGACCTGAACTTTTTCAAATCGAGAGGCTGGACCAATATAGCGGTCATGAGCTCGACAGATGCCAGCGGAGTGGGCGGCTTTGCCCAGATCCAGGCGGTTTTGGCGGAGCCGAGCTACTCCTCGATGCATCTTGTATCTCATGAGACCTTCAACACCTCCGACGTGAACGTCACAACTCAACTTTCGGTGATCAAGGCAGCCAATCCTCAGGCGATGATCATCTGGACCACCGGCACTCCTTTGGGCACGGTTCTGAATGGCATGTCTTCATTGGGGCTTGAGAACCTGCCTAGTATCGCAGACAGTGGAAATGACTCCGTGACCGAGATGGTGCACTTCGGAGCGGTTGTGCCCAAAGACCTCTATATACCTAACTCGTCGTTGAGCCTTCCGCCTTCTGATCTTCCATCAGGCCCTGTGCAGTCGACGGTAGCAAGTTTCCAGAAGCTCCTTGCTGCTGCCGGTGATCAGCCTACTTTGGGTGCCGGACAGACGTGGGATGCCGCAAGCCTGCTAATTGGTGCGCTGAAAAAGATAGGGGTGAATGCAACGGCGAAGCAGATCCTGGCCTATATGCAGAATCTGCACAATGTTCCGGGCGTGTTCGGCATGTATAACACGAGCTTTACCAACCACCGGGGCTTGTCTACTGGTGACGTCTATCTTTCCTCCTGGAACGGCAAGAAGTTTGTTCTCGCTTCAGGGCCTGGAGGCGCGCCGCTGAGCTCATCTGCGGGGTAGCCGGTTCGCCAGCTCGCATTTCAGAGGGCAAGGCCCGGAACCTCATGCTCCGGGCCTTGAAATACCTGGCAGGCACGTGCGCTTTGAGGCTCGAGCATTTCAGCTAGAAGCGTCATCATCAGGTGGATCCAGTTACTTTCGCTAAAGCGGGCGTCGAGCCGCTTGATCTCCAGGACGGTATTTGAGCGGCCGAACGATTATGAAACAGTTGAATTTGGCTGGATTTGCATGAATCGTGCGGGGATCTCCTTGACACAAAAACATGCAGATGATAAAAAAATACTTCACAGCAAATGCAGGGGCGTGCTCTCAAAGAGCACATTCAATTACGGCAAATCCGTATCAACGAAGTTGGGGAAGGACGGTAACTGGGTTGGTAGTATCTGCGCGTCCCAGAATCATGAGGCGTTTCAAGAGAACTTCACTGCTGGTTTCACTAGGAGTGGTGGCTTCAACTGCCTTAGCAGCTTGTGGGTCTTCATCTACGTCATCATCATCGAGTTCTACGGCAGCCTCATCGGCAACAACATCAGCGAGTAAAACCCCGAGCGGAAGCCCGGTGGTAATCCACGCGATTCTATCGGAAACAGGGCAGGGGGGATTTCTCGGAAGCCGGCAGGCAAAGGGGCTCCAGATACTTGCTAAGCAGGTCAATGCATCGGGTGGCATAGACGGTCATCCAGTCCAAATGGACATACTTGACAATCAGACCAGCCCGTCGACCGCGGTGTCTCTGGCTACTCAGCTCATCGCTCAGCACGTGCCTTTCATCTTGAACGGTAGCATCGGTGCGGTCGACAAGGCTGTAGATGCTCTGGCAACACCGAGCGGGCCGTTCATCTACGATCTTTCACCGGTTGAGCATCCACCGGCCGGAAGCAAGATCTTCTCTGCGGGCTTTTCGCTTTCACTCGAGATTCAGTCTGATCTGACCTATTTCAAATCAAAGGGATACACGAAGATCGCGGCCCTTACCTCTACCGACGCCAGCGGTGTCGCAGGATTCAGCACCTTGCAGCAGGTGTTGGCCGAGCCGCAGTTTTCGTCGATTCATCTGATCAGCCACCAGACATTTGCCGACACTGACGTGAGCGTCACGACTCAGCTGTCAGTTATAAAGGCGGCGAATCCCCAGGCTATGATCACCTGGGCCACAGGAACCCCCCTTGGGACTATTTTGCAAGGGATGTCGTCGCTGGGGATGAGCAACCTGCCCACCACGGCGGACTCCGGCAACGGTTCGTTCGCTGAGATGAAGCAGTACTCATCCATCGTTCCCAAGGATCTCTACACGGCTATTGGATCGCTGACTGTTCCAGCGAGCCAGCTGCCATCGGGGCCAGTGCAGTCGGCGGTTGCCAGCTTCCAGTCGGCTGTATCTGCTGCCGGTGGCACGCCTGGTCTTGGCTGGGGACTTGCTTGGGATCCTGCGCAGCTGCTCATAGGTGCATTGAAAAAGCTTGGGCCT
>JAJYVK010000311.1 GCA_021792075.1 Actinomycetes bacterium
ATGGAGCTACTAGATCCTTCGACGAAGCCGAAATCGCTAGGCGATTCGAGCGACCTCAACGGCTGTACAGAGATCTGCTGTCCGACGCGCCCATGAACTTTAGAGCCATCACGACAAAGCTGCTCTTGCAAATTGCCGGGATCTTTGGATTTGATCCTGCGGTAGGCTAGGTGCCAGCCAGCCCCTCACCGACGAGAAATATAGTTATGAACGCCCCAACCACTAACGTGGCCGTCATTGCCGCTATGACGAGCAACGTCCTGTCATGACAACGCCAGAACGAGACAACATTCAAAACCGCAGCCAAATCTAGAAGTACCGCAGCTGCTGCTGGCATAACCCAGGTGTCTACCACTGGGTAGGTCTTCCTGTAGTGCACGGTAATGATAGGGAAGATGGCTAAGCAGGCAAATGCAATAACTGTAAGGAAAAGGCTGGCCCATCCGAGAGCGGTTTGTGGCCAGAATCTCCGAGTACCGGAGCTGGCCGGTGAAGAGTCTTGTGACGAGATATCTTGAGGCATGCCAACCACCTCGCCTGGCATCAATCGACCCAGAATCGTCCCAGACAAAGGTTATCATTGAGGTTCAACGCGGCACAACAACGAGTCTGTTTATCAAAAAGGGCTCCGCAAAGCGAAGCCCGAATCACCCAAGGGACGTAACGGGCTACCTGGAAGTAGCCTGCCTGAGTATGGCAAGCTGATCCGAGAGCTCCTTTGGAAGATCCTCCCCGAATTGCTGGTAGTGAGCGGCTATATCCTCCGCTTCGTCAGCCAGCTCTGAAGGATCGACCGAGAACAGAGCTGAAAGAGCGTCGTCAGAGATCGACAGCCCGTCGGTCTCGATGTCTTCAGGCTTAGGGGTGAAACCAAGAGGAGTCTCTTGAGCGTCAACCCTGCCCTCCAAACGCGCGACTATCCAAGCCAGCACCCGGGCATTGTCACCGAATCCCGGCCACATGAACTTGCCGTTCGCGTCCTTTCTGAACCAGTTGACGAGATAGATCCTTGGCAGCTTGGACGCATCGCCCTTTCGACCGATCGAAAGCCAGTGAGCGAAGTAGTCAGCCATGTTGTAACCGCAGAAAGGCAGCATTGCAAACGGGTCACGCCGGAGCTTTCCTACCTTGCCTTCGGCGGCCGCCGTCGTCTCCGAAGCAATAACCGACCCTAGAAACACTCCGTGGTCCCAAGACTTCGCCTCGGTCACCAGAGGAATCAAGGAAGCCCTTCTGCCTCCGAATAATATTGCTGAAATCGGCACACCATTCGGATCCTGCCACTCCGGCGCAATGTAAGGGGCACGATCAGCAGCAACAGTGAATCGTGCATTCGGATGCGCCGCCGGAGATTTTGACTCTGGGGACCAGGGATTTCCCTGCCAATCGATCAGCTCCTGAGGAGTCTCTCCAGCCCTCCCGTCCCACCAGATATCCCCATCGGGGGGCAGAGCGGTATTGGTGAAGATGGTGTCGCCCGAGACCGTCTCCATGGCATTCCGGTTCGTCTTGTTGCTCGTGCCAGGTGCCACGCCAAAAAACCCTGCCTCAGGGTTCACTCCGTACAGGCGGCCATCGGGACCGAATCGTAGCCAGCAGATATCGTCGCCGACCGTCTCGACTTTCCAGCCCGGCAAAGATGGCAGGAGCATTGCAAGATTTGTCTTGCCACAGGCCGAAGGGAAGGCGCCGGAGATGAAGTAACTCTTACCGTTGGGGTCGGTCAGCTTCATAATCAGCATGTGCTCGGCCAACCAGCCATCGTCGCGAGCCATTACCGAGGCGATGCGAAGCGCTAGGCACTTCTTGCCCAAAAGAGCGTTACCACCATACCCAGAGCCATACGACCAGATCTCACGCGTCTCAGGAAAGTGCACGATATACTTGTTGTCCGCATCACACGGCCAGGGAACGTCAGCTTGGCCGGGTTGAAGAGGAGATCCAACCGAGTGCAGGCAGTGAACAAAGTCGCCGTCTGAGCCCAGCTGGCGCAGGACCGCCTCACCCATCTTGGCCATGATTCGCATACTGACTGCCACGTATGCCGAGTCGGTAAGCTCGACACCTATCTGAGAGAATGGGGAACCAAGCGGACCCATTGAAAACGGAACCACATACATGGTTCGCCCCTTCATCGAACCTTTGAAAAGGCCGTTCAAGGTCTCGCGCATCTCAACTGGATCACGCCAGTTGTTTGTGGGGCCGGCATCTCTTTTGGAAGCCGAGCAGATAAATGTACGGTCCTCCACCCTAGCGACATCCGCTGGATCTGAGTGGGCCCAGTATGAATTGGGTCTCTTTGCGTCATTCAGCCTTCTGAAAGTACCATTTTCCACTAGGAGCTGAGCTAGACGATCATATTCCTCTCCGGAACCGTCACACCAATGGACGGAGGCCGGCTCGCACCACTTCTCAATCTCATTAACCCAGTAGATCAGCTCTTTGTTTTCTGTTGGATACTTCACCCTGCGAATACCTCGATTCATATCGGTCTCAGTAACTGAGATGCCTCCCAATACTTCGACACCGCACGACAACTCTCGGCGAGAGCACCTATATTTTTACACGAATTGATTCCCAACCACCTAAATGAAGCTAACTTGTGACACATGCACGAAAAAGAGGCTGGCACAGAATTTGTCAGGATCTCCGAGATCACCCGGCTCCTTTCCGACCAGGCCAATGACCTTTCCTTCCCCTACAAGACTCTGATTGGGGACGATGCAGCCGTCATAAATTTCCAAGAACTCAAACTTAATCTATTCGCTTCGGACATGATGGTTGAAAACATTCATTTTCGGACATCTTACTTCAAAGAGGCTGATATTGGCTACAAGTCAATGGCTACAAATGTCTCCGACATGGCCGCCATGGGGGGATATCCGAGGTATGCAACGGTCTCCCTGGCCTGTCCCAGACATTTCTCTATTAAAGAGTTTTATGTCGGGATCAAGGCGGCCTGCGAAGAGTACGGCTTTCATATAGCCGGGGGCGATCTCTCCTATTCTGAGGCGATTGTGGTCTCGGTGGCGATGCTTGGCGCCTGCTACGGCGAGCCATTACTGCGATCAACAGCTAGAAGCGGAGATTACATCTTCGTAACTGGTCCTCTAGGAGGCTCTGCGACCGGATTGGAACTGTTGAGAGAAGACTCCTTCGCAGTTGGCCCCTTGGTGAATAGACATCTGCGACCCTCCGCACGCCTCAAAGAGGCCAAGGGCATCTCGATGGCTGGAGCAACCTCAGCGATCGACGTCTCCGACGGCCTGGTAGCAGATCTCAATCACATCTGCGAAGACTCCGGTCTTGGAGCGTTGCTCATCGATATTCCCGTCGCCTTGGGAGCTTCGACGGAGACGGCGATGTATGGAGGCGAAGACTACGAACTGATTTTCAGCCATAGCGACCCCGACCGAGTCGAGTCAGTCTTTGCTTCGCTGGGGCTGGATCGGCCTCTCGTCATTGGGCGGATGACGTCCCACCCCGGCATCACCTTCCGGGGCGAAGAGATTGACCTGAGCGGCTACCAACACGATCTTTAAACCTTTCAGAAAGGCAATCAGGAAGATCCCCGGCTCACGCTGCTTGGAGGCCCTCGGAAAATCGAGTTGGCTCGCAACCATTCAAACGAAATCTCACTTTGCC
>JAJYVK010000312.1 GCA_021792075.1 Actinomycetes bacterium
TGATTTTGAAGGAGAAGTTCTGGCTGGTAAAGATGATTACAACCAGCTGCCGGAAAGGCTCTTGGCCAAAGAGAAGATCGAATACACACAGCTCGCAAGCGATGCGCGGGCAGGTATGAATATTCTCGCAAAAAATCAGGTTGCGCTTCATCCACCCGACAATGCCGAACTGGACGCCACTTACGAGGCGATCCGCAAGATCCATGCTGAGGCATTCGGCTGGGATCCACCCGAGATAGCGGGGCTTGAGCGTCTTCCGTCCAATAGAATGCGCCAGTACGTTCGTGCCTGGATCAATGAGTGGGATCTAATCCATTTGTATCCCAGCTACAGCCCGGACACCATTGTCATTCCAGTCGAAATCGACTACGGTGAGGACCGCGACGTTTCTGGACCTTCTGATGGCGACGCAGCAGCCACGTAGAGCTACCGATGTTTTCCGACAGGATTGCGGCAATACTCCAAGGCCGTAATGGCTTAAGCGTAGAAGAGATCGCCTGCGAACTGTTTGGGCCAAACATGGATGACCCTGAAATTGAACGGGTCGTTGAAGCCGCCCTTTTTTCGGGGCATCAACGTTACCAAAGAAGCAGGAGTAGACCCTGGCTTTGGTCGCTGGTTACCAAAGATGCTGATGAAGCTTCGTCAGAGTCGTCGTCTACGGAAAATCCCAAATATTCCGTTTTATCTGATGATGGCAAGAGAGCGGCCATTGCGCGTGCGAAAGAACTTCTTCCAACTCCGTACAGCTGGCAAACAGAGGCACTCGAAGCTTGGAATAAGGCTGGAAGGCGGGGCATCATCGAGGCTGTCACCGGCTCCGGTAAGACCCTGGTGGGGATGTTGGCCATGTTTGCCTCTATTGAAGAGGGAGCAAAGGTGCACATCGTGGTTCCCACCATCGATTTGCAGAGGCAGTGGTTTGCTCGCATTCACGGGGTAATTCCGAGTCAGATCATGGTTGGCCGGCGCGGAGGAGGGTATCATTCCGGTCTGGAGTCAGTGGACGTTCTGATATCGGTGGTCAATAGTGCCAGAGGTAAATCATTCCAGAGTGCAGATTTTTGTTCTGGTCTGATAATTGCCGACGAGTGTCATCGTTTTGGGGCAAAGCTCAACTTCAGTGCTCTGGGACAGGAATTCGAGCAAAGGCTAGGTCTCAGTGCCACCTACCATCGCGACGACAACGGGCATTCCAAGTTTCTACTTCCTTACTTTGAGCGCGTTTGCTACTCGCTGAACTACGACAGAGCACACCTTGATGGGGTCATTGCCGACTTTGGCGTAGTTTTTGCCGGAGTTGATTTATCGGGTGAGGAGTCTACCGAGTACCAATATCTAAGCGACGAAATTCTCATGCTGCTCAAGACCTTTCGACGTCTGATGAGGATGGAGTTTCCCGACTACTCCTCTCTAATTGCGGCACTTTTGGATTCGGTGGCAGGGAAATACTCCCATCGTGATGACAGAATCGAGCATGTTGCGAAGTTGATGCTCGCCAGGATGAGAGAGCGTCGCAGGCTTTTGGAGTCAGCGTCTGGGAAGCTCGATGCTCTGGTGGCATTGGGACCGGAGATCCTGGCGTCAGAAGGAACTGTGGTTTTCACCCAGTCGATTGAAGTCGCAATCAGAGCGGAATCAGCGCTGAACGGTGCGGGGATCCAAGCACGCGCTATCCACTCTCGCACTGACAGGGATGTACGCAAATACCACATTAGAAAATTTGGTGAAGGAGACCTGCGTGCAATTATCGCCCCGCGTATCCTCGACGAGGGAATCGACTTTCCAGACGCCGATTTCGCGGTTGTAATGGCTTCGAGCAGTACCAGAAGGCAGATGATTCAGCGAATGGGCAGGATTCTTCGTCCTAAGCACGGTGGCAGGCTGGCACGCTTTGCTGTTCTGTTTGCCCAAGATACCGTGGAAGATCCCAGGTACGGTGCTCACGGGGTATTCCGCCAGGATATTTTTGGTTCGGCAAAAGGATCGGAGATCATGCTTTCCGACGACTATCCTCATGCTCTTGCGCACCTTGAATCACTTCGGGTGGCTCCTCGGGTGGCGCGCTAATTCATAGATTTGCCGTTGGAATCAAATGTTTTATCGCGTGCGCCAATGTGGTCACCTATCTTGGAGAAATGAGTCTTGATGATATCTTGCTGGCTTCGGTATTGGAAGTTTTGGATGGTGGGCCAAGAACTATAGACGACATTGTTCAGGCGTTGATGGAATCTGGCAGCATTTCCGATGAGAACGGGGAGGATTTGGATGATCTGTTTTCCGTTATTCAAGACGCCGACCGCGTCTGGGAAACCGTAAACGGACTGTATTGCCGATCCGATCAAATGCTGGATGGAGTGAATCTCACTCACCGGCTGACCCAGCGCGAGATCGACAGTGGAGTTGTAGGTCTTATTCCTGATCTTGATGGGCTCAATTTTGGGTATGGAGGGAGTTACCCTCGTTGGCGGAGGCAGGCTGCAGGAAATTGATCCGACGGCGGGGGATAACAACAGCTATCGCCAGCAGCTCACGTTACGCTATTCGCTCTTGCTATAGACATTGGCGGAAACCAGAACTCTACGAGCGCCATTCCAGACACTGGTTAAACGCCTTGGGGTCTCACCATCTAATGCCCAGCCCCGCATAGCCGAACTCTGTAAAGCTGGACTGATAGTGAAACTCTCAAACTTCGCGGGTAATGAGTACCAGATCAGTGCCGAAGCACCTCTCATGTTCGGGGCCGAGGACGATCCAGAGAATTGGGCGTCTGAAAAAAGTTGTCACAACCATGCCGTAGTATTCTCGCTGACGACTCGTGAGAAAGGAGGAAGCGATGGGCAAAGAGGAAAAATTTGTCCTACATGGCGTCGCCCACATAGCGACACAAGGTAGTGCAAACACCATTACACAAAATCATGATAATGCTGGCAAAAAACGTGGAGTGATAATTGCTATTATTGCTGGGCTATTCCTCAACTTTTTGATCGAACAGCTGTAAAGCTTATTTGGTATGAAGGAGCTCTCTCCGGCGCGTTGGAGGGTCTCTATATAACGTTGCTCGCTAGATCGAAGTCCTACACACCGCAGCCGAAAGCGTGGGCATGACAGCGGCGCAGCAATTCCGGTGTTCAGGGCGGGGAAGATCGCGTAACCAAGTAACGAACTTTCACGGAACTTGGGTTTCCGTTCGGAATGAGGCTACTGTTTTCCGACAAGCTCCGCCAGCGGTTCGAGCTCATGAGCTTTGCGGATTGACATTGTGGCATAGACAGAGATGAGTGACCCAATTGTGGCAATTTCCTTTATGTCCGGCGTGGCGTCAACCGCTGCGAGATTGTTCTTCTCTAACCACTCACTCACTTCGCTCCATGAATAGAGAGACCAGTTGTGATCTGAGAGCGGACGAGGAAAGCCGCCAGGACCGCGTTTGCCGGTAGCCCAAAGACGGACAGACTCATATGTCCGGTCTAGTCTGCTAGCGATTGTTTTGAGTGACACAAGATCGTCTTGCTCAATACCGACGACTCGAAAACCAGCGCGCTTCGCTTCTCTAGCGACACTCATAATTGCAGCGGTGAGCGACTCAGCTTCCCGGGCAATATCAAGTGTGCAACGGTTATCTGAAATTACTGGAGCGGTGT
>JAJYVK010000313.1 GCA_021792075.1 Actinomycetes bacterium
CACGCCGCCTACGAGGCTCTTGCCAAATTGCTTAAGCTAACTCGACCCGAGCGGCTGGCCCGCGCTGAATATCAACCCACGGTGGCCGCCGCCATCGCTATACCGGAATCCGTGGGAACTTTTGCATTGGCGGTGCTGGAATTGTGAATATGGCTTCCGCACTCATGGGGGCCCACAACGAAGGTAGCCCCTTAATTGCGATATGCACGCAGAGTGAGAGCGGAGTATCTACAGTACGCGGGAGTGAATTGCGGAGGTTTGATCCCAAGGCGATGTTCTCAAACTTACTAAAGTGGGTGGGTTTCTGTGGTGAAGCCCAGGATATAGCCAGTTACGTTAGATCGGCATTCAGACATGCCACGGTGGGTCGAAAAGGGCCTGTGATCCTTGAGGTCTCCCGATCTGCACTTTTTGGCGAATGTGAGTTAGATCTCCCTCTTAATCCTAAGCGCTACAGGCCGCTCAACAGACCAGAAGCCGACACTGGTAGTGTTAGACGAGTCCTTGATGCTCTGACCGAAGCAAAGAGACCCGTGATTCTTGTCGGTGATGGGGTTCATCTGGCTCATGCTTGGCCAGAGCTCAGAGACTTTGCCCGACTCGCAAGAATTCCGGTAGTGACGAAATCAGGTCTGTCTCAAGGGTACCTGCCCGAGGACGACTCATTGTTTGCAGGTGTATCAATTTTCAACAGACCTTCGCTACCGACAAGAATAGTACCACAGGCAGATGTCGTTCTAGCCTTGGGCTGCGTCTTTGATGCGTTGTCGGCATTTCCATCGCCCTCAAGCGACGCGAAGCTAATCCAGGTGAATCTAGATCCGGCGGAGATTGGCAAGAGTGGAATCTTCGACCTGGGTATAGCTTCAGATCCAAAAACCTTCTTGTAACAAATGTTGAGTCTGGCGAACTCTTCATTCCACGAAAAACAAGAATGGCTAGCTCATGTTACGAAAGAGCGGGAAGCTTATCAGAGGGTCTTTACCGAAATTGGGAGTTCTGACGCCAGACCCATCAAGGCAGCAAGACTCGTAACTGAAATCAGAGATTTTGTTGATGGTGAGACCTATGTAATTACAGATGGTTCTGATGTCGCTGCTCTGGGTCGCGTGTATCTCCAAGCTCGTCTTCCTAGACACATCATCAATGGCCCTAGCAATTGGGGAAACATGGGAACTGGAGTGGCGCTGGCGATAGGGGTGAAGCTGGCTAGACCTGATAGTAGAGTGCTGCTAATGACTAGCGACGGAAGTTTTGGCTTCAACGCCTTCGAGATGGAAACCGCCAGCAGGTACGGCATTCCCATCGTCGTGGTCATCGGGAACAACCATTCGTGGGCGTCCGACCACAACATATTGTTGAAGGTTATGGGTGAGAAGTACGCAAAGTCACTCGTCTCCTGGCTCCCTGAGGAAACAAGGTATGACAAATTTGCCGAATCCGTAGGGTGTTACGGGCAACTCGTAACGGAGCCTTCCGACATTCGGCCGGCCCTCCAAAGAGCCTTTGATTCCAAGCGACCCTCTGTACTTGATGTACGCCTCGAAAGGAGTGATGCTTGGCCCAGCAGGACAGAAAAGTACTCGCCCTTGGACATGCCTCTTGAGAAGGGCCTTGTGATTTAGGAAATTCCATATCACGCCCACAATAGATTAGTAGCAGTACTTGGATGAGACCCAAGAGAGCGGGGAGATTCGGGACATTACAATACTGATTACAGTTTGGAAAAGATAGTCAAAGTGCCCGTCAACCCCCTGAACATTTTTCAGCGTGCTGGAATAGGATTACTGATTGGTTAATTGAATCTCGAATCAACCGTGGATGTACTTGTCATCGGCGGGGGCGGATGCGGGTTGGTATCAGCAATCGCTGCCGGCAGACTCGGCCGCACTGTAGCATTGATCGAAAAATCCGCCAAATTGGGGGGCCATACTATGTCTACGTCTGCCATTGTCCCAGCTGCGGGCACAAGATTCCAGTCTGAGAAGGGAGTTGACGACTCTTCTGAGATAATGCTTCAGGATATTCTAAGACAAAATGGCGGAATATGTGACATAAATCAAGCAAAGACGCTCTGTGACACAAGCAAAGAGTTGGTTGAATGGTTGTGCGATGAATGCAATGTTCCAATCAGTTTGATACTTGATTTCAATTACACTGGACATTCCAGGTTCAGGATGCACACGACTCCGAATCGAACTGGTAGTGATTTGATCGGGATTCTGGCCAAAGAAATTCAGAAACTTCCAAATGTCTTCGTTCTATGCGAAAGGTCGGCGACTGACCTCATGGTAGAGCATGGTGTTGTGAAGGGCGCCGAAGTCCGTGCCGGTAATCTAACAGAGAAGATCTACGCCAAAAATACAATTCTTGCGACCTCTGGCTTTGGGGCGAATCCCGAGCTTAAGAAGAAATACATTCCCCTCGTCACTCAAATGGCTTATTGGGGCAGCAGCACCCACACCGGCGAGGCAATAATTTGGGGAGAGAAGCTCGGAGCCGATTTAACTTACATGGATTCATATCAGGCCCACTCGGCTGTTTCTTCTGTGGGAACACTTGTCAACTGGGTTACAATGTTGACTGGGGGCATCATGGTAAATGTCAACGGAAGAAGATTTGGCAATGAGACCATGAGTTATTCTTCCTTTGCCGAGCTCCTGGTTCAGCAGCCCTCTCAACAGGGATTCGAGATATACGATGAAGAGATACATCAACACATGCTCAAGGAATTCGAAGAGTACAGGCAGACAGTATCTCTCGGAGGAGTAGTTAGATGTGGGAATGCTGCAGGCGTCTCGACCAAGTTCAGTATTAATGAAACGGCTCTGGGCGACACCTTATCACAATACAGCAAAGCTGCGGGTTCGAACACAGATGAATTCGGGCGAACGAACTTCAAGAAATTGTCTTCGCCTTTGTATGTTGTGAAAGTGACGCCAGCTCTCTTTCACACTCAAGGTGGATTGCGGGTAAACAAGCATACCCAAGTTTTGAAAAATGATGGATCTGTGATATCAAATCTATATGCGGGTGGAGGAGCTGCGGCTGGCATTTCCGGCAGTGGTGCAACCGGTTATCTTACAGGGAATGGCTTGCTTTCGGCGCTCTGTTACGGATTCATAGCAGGAAGAGAGTGCGGGACGAATTAGCTTTGGAATTCTACGAATAATCTGAAATTATGAGCGGAATAGGACCTGCTCAATCATTAAAAGCTAGAATCATCTCATTTTGGCTTCGCGTCCAGATTAAGCTTTGTAGAAACGAGTAACGAAAGGACAGCTGCTTTGTTCGACGGGACTGTGGAGCCTGACCGCATCGAGCTAATATGTTCGTGAAAGTATGATGTTGCTGACTACTATTATAACGCGCTCCGTTACATGGATTTTGATATAATGGGTCTGCTGCCCCGGGCAACGTTGTCGTACTAACTCTTCATGTCTGCATTTTGAAGCAGAGAATCCTTTCTGCTCACTTTGGCCAAATTCTTCAATCAATGTAATGTAAACTGCGCTCAATTAATGGTCTTATACTAAGAAGGGAGCGGGCCCGGTGGGATTTGAACCCACGATCTCTGCCTTAGAGGGGGTACGCGCTATGGCAACGATAGCGCCATAACTCAACGCCTTAT
>JAJYVK010000314.1 GCA_021792075.1 Actinomycetes bacterium
AGAAGTCCCGACATTGTCCTCACGGCCAACCACTGTTTTCGAGTTACGGTTTGAGTCCAGGAGAATCGCACACTCCTGGACTCAAGTTCTCTAGCGAGACTTGGAGCGACAAAGACAAGTGCCCAGATAGCCGGTAATGCAAATATCAGCAAATCCGTAATTGGACCTATAAATGGTGGGGGCGCCTTGAAGACGCCGACACAGCCCGTCCCGGTGCACTGGGTGAGTGGCGCAGATCCCAAAAACCCTTCTGTTGCTCGGATATTCCTGAACTCATATCCGACAAAGGCAAACCAGAGGAGTTCGATAACAACAAGGCCAACGACAGAGACCCCAAGCCGGCGATGCCGGGTGATATAGGACCAAAGAAGTTCCTTAAACGATGGCGGTGATGTGGGAATTTCGGTTGCCGTCATGGGTCACCTCTCCGTTTGTGCTTGCTTAGTAAATATCGGTGAGCTGCTCATCCGTGCAATCACGATCTCCTCCAGTCCTGCCGGTTTTGCACCGGTGAGATTGACAATCTCATGATTTGTGGTGCTGAGTAGGATTTGGCTGTCTAGCTCGATCATGTAGTCGGTTTCTGCATCGCACATTTGACGTATCAGCTCCAGGTTCTTGTCTGAATTCGTAATCCAGTAGTGGGTTCCCAGTATCTCGTCGGTTGGCTTTGACAAGACTACAGAACCCCCCGAAAGCAAGACCAGATAATCGCAGGAGCGTTCCAGGTCACTTACAAGGTGCGAAGAGAGCAGAATTGTCGTCGATTTGTCATAGGCTTGAGAGAGAAGAATGCCCAGTAGCGTTCTTCGACTTATCGGGTCAAGCGAGGCCAGTGGCTCATCCAAGAGCATCACCTCTGGTTCCTTGGCCAGTGCCAAAAGAACCGCGACGACATGTCTCTGACCGCCGGAAAGTTGCTTGATAGGTCGTCCGGATGGAATTTTGAGCTGGTCGCATCTAGCCAACAAGAGGTCCTCGTTCCAGGGCGTATTTAGGTCTTTGCCCATCTTTGAGTACCTGTTCAGGGTCATTCCGCCTTGCAGGGATGCATCCTGGTCGACGAATCCTATCCGTGACAGCCACTTCCAATCTTGGGTTGGTGCCGATCCGCTAACCTCCGTCACTCCAGAGTCAGGTCTGACCAAGCCTGCGAGAATGTGCAACAGCGTCGATTTGCCAGCACCGTTCTCTCCGACCAGCGCTGCAACGGCCCCCTTATGAATCTCAAATGTCACAGATGCCAGTGCCTTGTTTTGTCTATAGGTCTTTGTAACCGCTTCTACCTTTATCGCTTTCACCAGCCCCCTCCATGAGTTTCATCTCCCGAATAATGTTGCCTGTCAGGTGTTGCAACGGTTCCCAGTCGAGCCCATCTTGCCTTGCTTGGGTAATGAGTGCTTCGAATCTTGATTGGTAGATTTCGAGCAGCTGTGGGTTTGCACCCATTGGAAGCGAGGTGACCACCGTTCCCACCCCCTGAATCGGCTGAGCTATACCTGCGTATTCGAGTTCACGGTAAGCCTTCATAACCGTATTTGCATTTACTGCGGTCATCTTGACAACTTCACTAACGGAGGGAAGATGGTCTCCGATTTCCAAGCGTCCGGTATGTAGGGAGTCTTTTACCTGCTCGACTATCTGGAGAAAGGGAGGAACTCCTGTGCTTCGGTCTATTGAGTAGTTGAGCTTCCCCTTCGCCATACCACTACTATAGTAGAGGACTAAGCAGAAGGTGCTTGTCACTGAGATTTATAGACTGTGGATGCCTCTTGCGTGGTGTAGCCCACCGACATGACTTGTTGTAGCTGAAGTGCTACCGGACGATCCCCCAAAAGGTTGATCCTGCATAGAGCATGTGCATCGAACAAATATACAAATCAGGGACCACATCAGGGTGGCGATGGGGACGGTATCGAACCCCATAGACCCCTCAGATAGCACTCATAACCCAAAGAGTGTCCGCCATTTTGAGTTGAGTCTTTCCTATGCCGGAGGCCCAGTAGAGACGGCACGCGCTGACCCCATTTTCAAAAGTCATTGCATGCATGCACTATCGATTACAGAACCATCCATGATTTTAAGCCGAGCAACGACTTCAAGTCAAACAGCCTGCATCCTCCAAACGTCTGATAGCGGGTGAGGACCTTTCGGTATTTTCGCTCAGGGTTGGAGCTGGTATACCGCAGTCACTGTAGCTTTCACTTTTTGGGATCCCACTTGGACTGGAACTGACGAAGGTATTCCTGCTGCGGTACTGTAGTTCGAGGTATTTAGCGATACCGATGACGGAGCAGAGTCATTGAGTGAACATAGCGCTCCGAGATGCTTACCGGCAGCTTTGGCCATGGCACTCGCTCCCGTGGCTGCCTGGCTTACTGCTGCAGCTCTTGCTTGGTCGAATAGAGCTGAGGGATTTTGGACAGAAAATGCAATCTGATTGATTCGGATTGAGTTCCCTGCTGCCTTTGCTGCGGAGTCAATTATCGTCCCCGTTGAACTAACGCTGTGGATTTGTACGGTGACTGTATTTGCGACCTGATACCCAGTGATAGCTGGAGTTGGGCCTCCATAAATTCCGTGAAGAGAAAGACCGGAAGTTTGAACATCACTTTTCGAGATTCCGTTAGCAAAGAGTGTTTTGAGCAGACTATTTGTATCAGCAGAGTTTTGGTCAAGGGCAGCGGCAGCAGTACTGTCTTGTGTTTGAACCGCGAGATCAACGGTAGCCATATCAGGCGTTCCCGAAGCGCTACCTTGACCATGGGAAGTCACTGTCGGAATCGACGAACATGTTGAGCTGGTGCTGACTGCTGCAGTGGAATTACCACACCCTGCCAGAGTCCCCCCGACAGCCAGGGACATCATTATGATTCTTGCGTGCCGTCTAATCAATATCTTTCCTCCTGATTCTGACAGGTCCAGGTTAATTAGCCTATGTGAGCAATGCCCCGGTTGTTGGTAGGTCGGTTAGTAGCAGCTAACTCGCTTATCTGCGCTCAGCGAAGCGACCTGCTAAGCGGTGTCTGCTGCTACAGAGATAGCTATATTTAACTTCCAATCTTAGTGGTAATGATTTACTTCGAGTACTCTACGCTATAGAATAACTGTCGTGAACGAGTTAGATCTTGTGACAACTATTCGGAACTGTGGTGAAGAATCAGCAGCTGATGCGCTTTCTATGATCGCGTTCCTTAGAAGGCGGGCTCGTAATCTCCAACAAAGAGTATGGCTACTACCCGCCGCGCTGGGAATCATAACCATTCTGGGCACCCCTCTACTTAGCACCAGGCAGGTCATTACAAGCTGCTGGTTGATGACCGGAACTCCAAAACCCATCTCGTGTGTGATTAACCACTCGGGCACCGGCATTACTGCACTCACGCCACAAGGTGTTCCGATCCATGGCACTGTCTCAATTTCTTTGGCTGGGAGATTCCCGGTTATCTGGCACATCGGTAATTCGCCCTGGTTCTGGGTGATCGGGATAGCCGCCAGTGTCTCATTATCTGTCCTTTTCCAGCGCTCCGGTGGTCGATTGCGGACTTTCACGATCACCTACCTCCTTGCTGGTCTGATCGGAGTATTTGTGCTTTTGGCTTCAGATCAACTGGGTCTTCCCAG
>JAJYVK010000315.1 GCA_021792075.1 Actinomycetes bacterium
CGGCAGTGGTGGCTCCGGCGGCAGTGGTGGCTCCGGCGGCAGTGGTAGCTCCGGCGGGAATGGGGCTGGTGGCCCGGGTGGACCTGGCGCTGGTGGCCCGGGTGGACCTGGCGCCTAACCATTGAGTCAGCGTATGGACGTGTTGAGTCGCCAAGACCAGCGCGTTTAGAGCTGTGCAATAAATTCAAAGCAGGGCACGACGTCTCTCGTACCCTGCTTGCGGTTACTGCGGAGAGTGTCGCTGCGTCCGGGTCGCAGATGGAATGGAACAATGCTCAAGCAGGGTCTCCTGTCGTCGTTATCCAAAGGAGAGCCAAGATGAAATTTCAACATTGTATCTAGTACAATAATGAGGTTTAATGAAGTGGCGGGGTTGTCGGGGTGCTCATTTAATTTACCTTTCGCATTGGACCGTAAATTCGGTGTGTGGGGAGGCGAACTCGTAATTAGCCTCAACAATTCCTGGTAGCTTCTATGGCATTGAGATCTTCTGCGATCCGATCGCAGAGGCAAACGGGGAACTGAGCGAAAACAATATGGCGACGTTGGATCCGCTGAAATTCAGAGTCGAGGACCCAGAGCTACTTCGGTCTGCCCTCCAGGATTGCTCTGACGGAGTATTGGTCTTGGATAGTGAAAACACCGTTGTCTGGCTGAACAAGACCGCTGTCCGCATTCTCGGTGCCATCGAGGCTGACGCGGTGGGCAATCAGCTAGAGGCTATTTTTCCGGGTTTTGGTGGAGACGACTTTTTGGAGTTGCTAGCCAAGAGCTACATCGATCATACCATTTATCGAACTGAGCGGTATTACTCTATGCTCGATGCGAACATCGAGTTCATAGCGTTTCCGGGAGCGGCTCTGCGCATCTGCCTCTTCAGAGACGTCAGTCACAAATACCGGGTTAGGGACGCCACGCCTGATGGCTGGCGGAACTCGTCTAAGAGCGAGGTCCAAGCCGATATGTACCGGGCCGTAGTCGACTCTATCGGCGATCCGGTCCTGATTGCCGAGCTTGATCCGATGGATCGTGCCAGGCACCGCATCCTATATGTGAACAAAGCATTCGAGCGACGTACCGGGTATCCTCATGAGGAGGCTATCGATGCCTCGCCGGAGATTGTCTTCGGTGAGCGCACTGACCTGCATGCCCTTGCACGCATAGCGATAGCCGTATACGGTGGCCGTGTTGCCTCGGAGGAGATGGAGTTCTACCGAAAGGACCGCAGCTCCTACTGGGCGGCAATATCTGTGGCAAAAGTATTCGACCGCGAAGATGGTTCGTTTGTTTATGTGGCGATCCACCATGATCTCGACGAGCGCAAGGCTCAGGAGATTGCGGCAGCCCGTCGTGAGGAGTTTGTACGCTCGGTGATCGAGTCTCTCCCGGCAGAGGTGGTGATGATAGACTCCAAGTCGAACATCGTAGCCGTGAACCGATCAGCAAGCCGTTCAGGATGGCATGTGGACGAAAACATCCCTCGTTCGTACGTGGAGATTGCAACTCACATCCTCGGAGCCAAGGGTGCTGAGAGGATCGCGAGCGGAATCAGAGATGTTCTGTTGCGAAAGATAGACAGGTTTAGTATTGACGTCAATGCAGCCAAAGAGGATCGTGCAAGATGGCTTCACGTCGATGTCGTGCTCAATGTTCTTGCCAACGAGGAGACCGGGGTGGTCATCTCTCACACCGACGTCACAGAAAGAGTCCTTGGTGCGCAAAGGCTGTCCTGGGTTGCCGACCATGATGCGCTCACAGGACTGCCCAACCGCCACCTTCTTATTAGGGAACTCAGAGAGGCTATCTCCAACTGTGGACCCGAAAGCCCTCTAGGGCTGATCTTTCTGGATCTGGACGGTTTCAGACGAGTGAACGATACTCTGGGTCACGAAGCGGGCGACGAGCTGCTTACCGAAGTGGCGATGAGGCTTTCATTCTCGTCGCACCGCAATGAGCTGATAGCCAGACTCGGTGGGGATGAGTTCGTCATCCTAGTTCCAGACGCATCTGTAAGCCTGATCAACGGGATCACCTCCAATATCATCGACGCCATCTCAGAGCCATACACCTCCATCTCCTCGCAGATCTCTCTGGCTATCGCTCAAGGCGTAGCCATTGCCAGCGACAAGACTCTGCCGGCTGCAGATCTGCTGCGGCAAGCTGATACGGCGATGTATAGGGCCAAGGAACAGGGACGAAACAAGGTTGTGTTCTTTGACGAGGAGATGGCAACCGAGCTCGCGACGAGGCTGGAGCTGGAGAGCGCTCTCAAGGTGGCAATAACGTCAGACCAGCTCATTCAGGTCTATCAGCCGATCATAGAGATCGAATCGGGCAAGGTTGTGTGCTTAGAGGCTCTCCTCCGCTGGAACCACATGACGCGCGGACCAATTCCTCCTGATGAGATTGTCCAGCTCGCTGAAGACTCAGGAATAATGCCTTCGTTGGGCAAATGGGTACTGCGCAGGGCTGCCAGACAGGTCAGGGAGTGGTTGAACCAGGGGATTAAGGTGCCAATCAGCGTGAATGTGTCGGTGAATCAGCTGGTGGGGAGCTTCCTGGACGAGGTTTCCGCCACCGTCGACGAGTTCTCGATTGAGCCGTCCTTTCTACATCTGGAGGTCACCGAGTCGGCGGTCATGGCCGATCCCAAGTTGAGCATCGGAACGCTTCAGGAGCTTTCGGAGATGGGATTTCCCATCATGATGGATGACTTTGGCACTGGACAGTCAACGCTCGCAGCTCTGAAGAGCCTTCCGGTCAATGCGGTGAAGCTGGACCAGTCCTTTGTTTCCGGCCTTGATGCAGGCGAAGGTCCCGATGCCCAGATCGTCGACGCCGTTGTAAGGCTTACGACCGCGCTTGGATTGAATGCCGTTGCCGAAGGCGTTGAGACCGGATTCCAGGCGAGCAGCCTCGGCACTTCAGGTTGCAGGTACGCCCAGGGCTATCATTATCTGTATCCGAGCTCTGCCGAGCAGGCTGTTTCATATATGCGGCAGAAAGGTATAGGGGTCTGGAAGTCCTCAAAGCTGGCAAAGTAGGCAGTTAGTCTGTCGGCCTAAAGATCTTTCAAGATTTGACGATTTTTCCTCTCTGAAAGGCGAAGTGTCAGGCAGTTCGGAGCGGACATATCGAACCTTGGGTTGATTGTGGACCCAGCCGTGTGTGGTTTTTATTTTTCCCGATAAGTCGGGGGTACACCACTCTGAGTGTCTTGCTCCAATACCTGAAAAAACAGAATCCGCCAGCTACCTGGCAAGCGATTTGGCGCCGCTCCAAAACGATGGAGCGCTCTCACCCTAAACGTGGTAGCTCCCGACTCCGCTTGCCGTTAGCATTGCTCCTGTGGCTTGTAACGAAGGTATTGCTTTAGCAGATCATAAGCCGAAAGCTGATGATCGGGCCCGAGTAGCGCGACATTGTGACGTTAGCTATAGGGCACAGGATTTTCTCTGTTTGCCGGGCTTCGACAACGCAGCCGACGCTGAAGGTGCTTCGATTGCCGGGTTCGAAAACCCTGATCTATGCGTTTGCGTTCGAAGCGAGTTCAGCGGTTTTACATACGCGTCGTTTCATCGTTCAACTGATTTGAAGGCAGTGGGTTGATGCCT
>JAJYVK010000316.1 GCA_021792075.1 Actinomycetes bacterium
AAGAGGTGAGCCAACCGAGGAGTTGCTGATTACGTTCAGGACTGTCGATCGCTCGATCCCGTTGCTCTCGCAGAAGAGTATAACCTCCGCCAGCATTTCAGCCGTTGCAGCGAGCATGGAGTTAACCGCCAGCTTGACGATCCGAGCCTGCTCAGCTTCACCAAGGTAAAGCACTCTGGCTCCAGCTGCATGGAGCAGCTCTTCTGCCTTTTGGAATGCCGAGCGTGGTCCGGATGCCATGATTGTGAGATTCCCCGCGGCTAGTGCCTGTGGATTTCCGCTTACAGGGCAGCGCAGGAAGGCAACACCCTTAGCTTCTGCCGTTTGCGCTATATCTGCGGAGGCCTCCGGAGAGACCGTGCTCATGTCGATTGCGATTCCTTTTTTCGTCGAGTTGGAAAGAACGCCTTCGTTCTGCAGATAGACCGATTTGAGGGCATTGTCGTCTGAGACAAACGAGACCACAAAGTCTGCATGGTCCCAGGACTGGGAAGGCGTTTCCAGTAGTTTTGCGCCAGCCTTGATCAGCTCCGGGTAATCGCGCCTGGTTCGGTTCCAGATCGAAATCTCATAACCTGCTTGAAGAAGTCTGAGAGCCAAAGCCCGGCCCATCTTTCCCATACCTAGTACCGCTACTCTCATCGTTTCCTCCTTGTGTTGGTGCCTGGCGGGTTCTAGTGAAAATCCATCCTTGACTTTCCCGTCCCTACTGAAAGGGGATTCCCAGGTTGCTCACGATGCCTGATGATGCGCACTTCATTGGCCCATGACCGGTTGCGTATCTGTGCAACTGCTGACTAAGGCTCGGCCTGAACCCACTCCTTCGATCGCCTTTATTCGACGAATCTTGAAACATGCAGGCCTATTCTTCCTTAATTGTAAGTAGCCCACCCTTCAATGCAAGGGCGGCGAGCGAACGCTGCGCCGCCTCGTCTATGTGAATTCGCGGATGATCAGGCTTCTCCGTTTGGTAGTAGGTCCCTGGTCCGTAGAACTGTCCGTACCTAATTACCACTCCCTTGGCTGCCAGAACCCTCTCCTCGAGGTGCGAGACAGCCGTTCCGCCTGCCCCGGGGAGCTGCCAAGCCACGCTTTGCGCGATGACTCTCGATCGAACGGCGGCGGCAGCGCGGAGGAGGTTGTCGGTCCCTTCCGTTCTGATTCGGTTGTTCGCCAACCCATGTTCCGGGATGAGCAGTGGGTCATCAGGGAGATCCGTTAGCTGGCTCCATACAAAATCGGGGTGGAAGCTGACCACAGCTTCCATGAGTCCCTTGACATCGAAGACATCACAGACGACTGCAAAGCCGCCGGATCCTGAGATCTTTCCAGCTTTGCCAGCCGTTCTCGTCATGCCTGCTACGCGGTGACCATCTGCAATGAGAATAGGCAAGAGCCGTTCTCCAATTATTCCGGAGGCTCCTGCCAGGAAGATTCGCACATTGATATCGTATTAGCGATTTCAAAGCCTCAGCTTCTCTGATCGTGGTGGTTCTTTGAGTCATGCGATCAAGGTTCCCTTGATCGCTGCAGTGTCCAGGCTTGTTACCGGGACGCCTAGCGCCTTCGAGAGTGCAGCAAGTGCGCCGTCCAGCAGAATCAGATCGCGCAGAAGAAGATCTGCCTTTCCCATCTTGAGTGGCGTTGCCTCAAGACCTAGCTTCACCTTGGTTGATTCTACGAATGAGGAGATCCTGACATAAGGCGGAGCGGCCGAAAGGTTGCGACTGGAGAGGGAGCTAATGGAGCGGTTGAGCCTTGAGGTCAACTCCTTTATAGCCGAGGACAGTTCGGGCGGCACCGACAGTGGCTCCCTAAGGTCTGCGATGAACGACTTGGAGTAGTTTCGTACCGCAGATACGCGGCTGATTAGTTCGTTGACTTCCCGGTTCAGCCCTTCGAACAAAGACCACTGAAGAGGGCTGACCGCTGCAACGAGAGCATGAAAATCAGAATCGACCTCTCTTGACCAGCCAACTAGCACCTCTTCCGATTGCGGATCCCCAAGATACATAACAGCTACCGTTAACAGCTCCTGAAGGTTTTCGAGGAACTTAGCTCTTGCCGTGGCTATCACCCTTCGAGGACCAAGCGGCAGCACGAACAATGCCGTCAATGAGGCGATCAGCGCTCCGACCGCCGTCTCGAGCACCCGTTCCAATAATAGGCCGGTGGTGAGTTCTGAAAGTTGAAGGAATACCATCGAGATGGCAATCGTCACTCCCATCGCGAGAAAGGTGTAATTCACCTTGGACAGGTAGACCCCGAGGAACATCGCGCCGAGCACAGTGAGGGCGTCGAGAATCGAGTTGAGACCGAGCACTCTGGCCAACACGGAGCCCAACGCAACTCCTATCACGGTACCCAGAAATCTGTAGAGGCCTTTCCTGACCTGTTCACCAGCATTGTTTACGCCCATGAAACACAAGAGCGCTGACAGCGATGCCCAATAGAAGCGTTGCGGATCGAGGAGATACCCGATCCAAGTTGCGGCAGCCGTGGCAATTGTAATCTGGCATGCGGCACGCACCTCTGGAGTCAGGCCGATCAACGAGCGCCTGTTACTCTCCCAAGGTTCGCTCGAGGCTCTTGCGCTGACCTCGGCTGAGCCGGGAAGGTGACCGGTACGCAACGAGGCGACATGACGCATGGTGTTCGAGGGCCCCCTTTCCAAGCTGGTAAGCGTTTTTTGCACCTCTCGCCATCTGGTGGCAGCTGAATTGAGATTGACGATCGAAGTTGCCAGACGACGAAGAAGGATTGGTGTTACGGTATCGTTTGAACCGGCGAGGCTCTGCCAGCGGGTGAGCGAGTCGCGGAGTTCGTTTGCAAGCCGCTCAGCTTCGACTTCCGGAATCAGGAGAATATAGCCGACGATATCTTTGATTGCGATTGAAGGAAGGTCCACTCTCGAGAGTGAATCGGAGAAGCGGGCCAGATTTGACAGGGATAGTTCGAGATCGAAAAGAGTTTGACGCATCTCTTCCGTGGCACTTTTATCTCCACTCTTGGACATGTAGGCCTCAATGATCAAAGCCATCTCGTTAAGTCGAACGAGCGCGTTTCGAAGCTTTCTCGAATTTCCGCGCCCGTCGCTCAGCAGGACCGCTACGGAGAGCCGTGTAAGGAGCCTCGCACGTATGGTATACGACTGGACAGCCCTTTCCAGATTCGACTTTTTCTGATAGAAGAGCAGGGGTACTCTGACAAAGACGAAGATGACGACAACGGCAACCACTACCTCCAGCGCGAGCCAACCGAATGCTTTGATACCAAATTGGCTGCTGAGGAAGTAGCCGAAAAAGCCTCCCATATAGAGCATCGTTCCGACACCGCTTCCTCTGGAGCCGTATCGCCTGAATAGAGTCCCGACCCCGAGCAGCAATGGGTTGATGGAAAGGACGATCCATTTGTGCGATCCGAGCGCAAGTGCAATGACCATCGCGCCCAGAAGGGGAACGGTCGGCAGAATGGTGGCTAAGGCGGTTCCTCTAAGGTCTGACTCGTCGATTGAAAGGCCTAGCATCAGCGCGAGTACTCCGCCGACCAGCATGGCGACGATGACGACTTCATGATGGAGGGTACTTGCGCTTGCCACGTCTTTTGCACTC
>JAJYVK010000317.1 GCA_021792075.1 Actinomycetes bacterium
CGTTAACCGACCTGCTCAACCGGGTTTAACCAAATCCGTGAAGCTGAGCGTGGACTCTTGGGCGCTCTGGCACCCTGGTTTCAGCAGCCAGCAGCACAGCTCCCACTATGAAGACTTCACAAGTGCATGCAGGACTAACCACATTTTCCCAATAAATGGCGTCACTGCCGAATTTTTTGTAAATGCCCAACCCTCCGTAGAGGAAGTTTTATCGTTATCAGGGTGATCCAAGATCGGCGTCTTGGAAAGAATCGTCGTGCTCTGCGACGATTCCTGGTCCCCGAAGACATGTAAGTTGGCACTGTAATATCTTGGCCTTTTGGTAAAAAGTAAGAGATTGTTCAAAACAAAGCGTTGGGACAGCACTTGCTGTAAGTCGAATTTCCCAGATAGACCGGTAAAAGAACGTGGAGCAAAATGATCTCAGCCCATATATTCGCCTTTGGTGACGCCCCAAACTCTGTCGTGAGCTTTCGAATTCTTTTGACCACTTTCCAGACCGGCCCACTTGCACTTTTGGCAGATGCGGTGGAGTTTGCAGCACTGGTTCTGTACGGACTTGGTGTTCGCCGTCTCGCAAAACGTGGCAGGTCCTGGTCAATAGCCAGTTCAGTGGCTTTTTTCATTGCCGTCTTCTTGATCTGGTACGCCGTGGGAGCTGGGCTTGCCGCCTATGACTCCGTGAACGTGACCATGCACGTATTGCAGCACATTATTCTGATGATGGCTGCTCCACCTCTTGTGGCTCTGAGCAAGCCCGTTACTTTAGCAAGCCAGGCTCTTTCCCGAAAAGGCCAGGTAAGGATCATAAAGGTGCTCCACAATCCTTTGGTGGCTGTTGTCACATTCCCCTTCGTGACATGGTTCCTTTACTTTGGGACGATGTACGCGTATTTCATGACGCCGCTCTACGCATACTCGGTATCGCATCTGCTTTTTCATGATGGCACTCACTTGTGGTTTTTTCTAACCGGATTTCTCTATTGGTATCCCCTAGTTGGTCTTGACTCGTCCAGGTGGCGGCTTTCTTATCCCGCAAAGCTTGGCATACTCTTTGTCGGAATGCCTTTCGAGACATTCCTTGGAATTGCAATAGCCAGCATGCGACACCCGCTGGCACCAATCAACACTCTTGCCAATACTCATGCTGCCGGAGACACGTTCTGGATCCTTTCCATGGTCTCAACGGCGGCGGGTATAGTGATCATAACTTACCAATGGTTTCGCCAACTGGAACGCAACACCAAACGCGAAGATCGTCGCGCAGAAGTCGCCCAAGCCGAAAGTAAGGCCAAAGCAAAGGAACTCGGGATTTACGATCTGCCCGATGGCTTCACCATCCCGTGGTGGCGCATTGATGAGCTTGAAGCCCAGAAGAGAAAGGCTTCCGGTCGAGAAGGTACCGCCTAGCAGTCTTGGCATGGCAACATGTAACATGCCAATTTAGGCCTCTAAAAAAGACTATGCCAGGGCCGCCAAGTTGCTAACGTGAGTTTCAGCTCCTTGACTAAGTAGAAGATGGTTGCGTGGATCAGATCATGATTCCGTCGCTCTAATCGACCTTGAGATCTTGACTCTGTCACAGAGTTCGACGGCGCGGTAATCCCCAAATTGAGATCCTCGACGGCAAATTCCTCCACCACTCGGAGAAATCAGAAGATTATCGGAGTCACCAAACGGGGGGTCTTATCCGCGAAGTTCTTGATCAGCCCACAGCGACTCGAAACACCCTTTATGACTTTGGATTACAGCTGCTGATGCAAAAAATGGGGGTCAAAGCCAGGTCTATGGCCCGAGTATCGAGTGACGCTTGGAGTTACGGCCCAAGCAAACCGAGCGGGACTATCACACCCCAATCCGCCCCAGTGCATGGCATCTGGTACTGTCGCCTTCGGCTTTTTACCTCGGCATACTCACTTCCCGTGTGTTTTTGACAAATAGATCCACGTGACGGTTTGGCTTTGATATAAAAGCGTGGCCTATCACAGATTCTGGCCATCTGTCCGCGCTGATAGGTAGATCAGGCTCAAATTGGATAAGGTGTCACTGCTGGATATCTCTGTCTGCACTTCGGCGAGCATGGCGCTGTGCAACTGATTGGCGTGACCCAGAACGGGAGATTACGATTTGAGGAGAGTCAAACGCCTCAACAAAGTGACCCTGACTACGCTAGCGATCCTAGTCGTTGTCACGGTCGGACTCGTTTTGACAGTTACGACATACGCTTCTGCATCATCGCTCAAGAGATACGAAACAGTAGCTGCTCATAAGGGAAGCGTAACTCAGAGAGTTACAGTGTCGGGAACCATCGAGCCGATGACCCAGACGGCATTGAGCTTCGGAGCAAATGGCATCGTGGATTTCATCTATGTCCAGCCTGGTCAAAGAGTACGGCCCGGGCAAATTCTGGCGCGGTTGAACATGACTACAGCGAGAGCCAAGTTGCTTCAAGCCCAGGATCTCTTGCTTTCGGATAAGGCGAAGCTATCGCAGGACTTGGCAGGCCCGACCCCTGAAGTCGTGCAATCGGATCAAGCGGCAATCGCCGTCGCCAAGGACCGCTTGGCGGCTGCCCAGCAGAACCTTTCTTCGACACTCGCAGCAAATGCCGTAGCCCTCACCCAGGGTAAGGCAATCCTTGGCCAAGCCCAAACCTCGCTTGCCATCGACCAGTCCGGTCTCCTGGCTCAGCAGCAGCGCTTTGCAACGGTCCAGGCTCTCGTCGCGCCATCGGATCCACACATTGCGATGCCTGTACCGGTTGAACCCGTGGCAAGTAACTATGGGCTAGCCGCTACTCAAGGCCTTATTTCTTTTGACCAAAGCTATCTAGGGGCCGATCAAGCCGCCCTAGCCGCAGCAGACTTGCTGAAGAGCAGTTGTACGAGCCAAGTGTGCTCCTACCTGGCGCAGTCATGGATAAGCCAGGACAATGAGGCGATCGGGCAGGCAAATGATTCGATTTTCCAGGCCAATAGTGTTATAGAAGACCTCAGGAGTGTTTCCGATAGCGAAAGTCGGCTCTCTGGAATCAGCGCAAACAATATTTTTGACTTGGACAATGCCCAGCATGTGCTGAACCAGGCAGAGTTGGCGCTGTCCAGCGCGAGGAGCAACGCTGCGATCACAGAGCAGAGTGCGGCCCCAGCTGTGGTTGCAGCGGACCAAGCTTCCGTCGTAGCCGCGAAGCATGCTCTGATAGCTGCACAGCTTGTACTTGCCGATTCGCAGATCGTCGCACCAACCAGCGGAATTGTTGGCGAGATAAATATCTCTGTCGGCCAGGAGGTGTCATTGTTCTATTCCACGGCTGGGGACATAATTCTTGAAGGCAGCGGCCCGTTTGAAGTAGACGCCTCTGTGGGTGACAGCTCGATAGGCCAGGTCCATCTTGGTCAAGAGGTGCTAGTTACCTTAGTTGGCCACGCCTCGCCTTTTCGTGGGATCGTAAACCAGATAACTCCCATGGCGACCGTAGTGAGGGGTGTTGCTGTGTTTCCGATCTCGGTGCTTTTGGACGGGACACATCATGATCTTTTTGCCGGAAGCTCGGCCGAGATCAAGATCATCGTGGCACATCGGCGCAACGTGGTGCTGGTTCCGAC